>NZ_JAUBSF010000056.1:0-46370 GCF_036704615.1 Microcoleus sp. K4-B3 | reverse complement strand
AGAATTGAAAAGGCTTTTCCAGCCAGATCATACTCATCCACTTTTGTCAAATCCTAATACTGAACCGACGCTCTAGGAGGGCTTCGCTAACGACTTGATTGGTTAAGCTAAAATATTACAGACAACCATTGGCTCTCACAAACAACCTTTGCGCGATCGGCTCCAACGATTGGTTAGACTTGTAGGTGTAAAGTTACTAAGCTCAGAAATATGAAAATTTATAGCTTTGATACGATTCTAGAGCTAGTCGAAGAAATGTCTTAGGAGGAGGAAATAACTTTAATCCATTTGATTAAAAGACGACGCATAGAAAAACGGAGAGATGAGATTGCTCTCAATATCGCTCGTACCAATAAGTAACACCTATACGAATCTTCTGCGGCCATAAAATCATTCCTCTTACCGCGCAACTGGCGGCTGCAAAATTTCAGCATCTTTTGCTATTCCCGCTTCCTCGAAAATCTTCTCTAAAACCGGAGAAGGAATCGGCACTTTCTCAACTACCTGATGCTTTTCCAAAGTCAAACGAGACTGCGACGAACCAGACAATCTTTTCAACAATTTCGGTGTCGGATCGTACAGCAAATAAATAATTCGATCGCCTGCTTGCCAAATCTGGGTCGCCGACACTACTTGCAAGTAGCCTTGCCTTTCCAGCAGCAGCGGCGCCAACTCCCCGGCTTGAACCAAAGCTTGCAAGTGAGCAACCTGAAACTGCAATCCCTCACTTTTTAACTCGGTTTCCCCTAATTTTACTTCACCGTCGCTCAAATATTCGTTCCAATCCTTCAGCGACAAATCGGAGACAAAGGCTTGATTGATTTTAGCCTGATTTGCAGGCGTATTTGCTTGCGGATCTTTGGGGAATATTGCCAAAACCCTCGGCGGTGCAAACTCCTCAGCCGCTCGCTGAGCTAACACTAAGTTTACCTCGCCATTGTTAGTCATTGCCAAAAAAGTTCCCATCGAATCCAGTCCAGCTTCTTCTAAAACGCTGTGGTCGAGAGCACTGCTCAAAAACACCCGCAAACCTTCTCGTTCTGCTTGTGCGCAAGCTTCCGGGTTTGTGTCGATAATTGCCACAGATTCTCCGCGTTCTTGAAACAAGCGAGCAATTAATCTGCTCAAAGGATTTGACCCCACAATTGCTGCACCGGTTACAGATTTTGAGGTGATGCCCAACAGTTGAGCCATCCGTCCGGCCGTTAGTCCCTGGACGAAAACTGTCATAATAATTGTTAGGAAAACTAAGGCTTTAATCGAGTCGCCGCCGTTGATTCCCCGCTGGGTGAGCAAAATTGCAAATAAAGATGCGATCGACGCTGAGACAATTCCCCTCGGCGCTACCCAACAAATAAATAATTTCTGCCGCCAATTCAGTCCGCTGTTCCAAGTACACAACCAAACATTGATCGGCCGGACTATCCACATTAAAGCTAAAACTGTAAACAAACTTCCCCAACCGAGGGCGACCACACTAGCGAGGGATAAATCAGCCGCCAACAGCACGAACAGCATGGAAATAGCCAGGACTGTCAGTTGACCTTTAAACCTCCTCAGCAGCCTTTCTTCCGGCACAGCAGCGGCTCTGAGGACGATGCCGGATACCACAGTTGCCATAAGTCCCGATTCACTGCGGATTTCTTCTGCTAAGCCGAAAAATCCCCACAAACCGGCTAAAACTACTAAGTTTTTGAGGTCTTCGGAGAGAAATTGCGATCGCTTGAGAATGAATCCCAGCAGCCAACCTCCCGCAATCCCGATGACTGCGCCAACTAATAGTCGGACGATTAAATCTCGGAACAAAACCAGCAAATCAGCATTGCCGTTCAAAATAATATTCAGCACCAATACTGCCAGAATTGCCCCGACAGGATCGATTAAAACGCCTTCTGCTTCTAGCAAGGCGGCGACTTGTTTGTCAACCGATACTTGTTTGAGCAAAGGGCCGATTACTGTCGGGCCGGTGACGACTACTAGAGAAGCATACAGAAATGCGATCGGCCAGGGAAATTCCCCCAACCAGTGTGCGGCCATTCCGCCGCCAATTAGCGTAATTAAAGTGCCTACCGTAACTAAATTGCGGATGCTGCCGGAAACTTTGCCCAAATCTCGCAATTCCAAATTCAAGCCGCCTTCAAACAGAATTAACGCTACGCAAAGGGATACCATAACTTCCAAACCGCTGCCCAGCAGATTGGGGTGCAGCAATCCCAAGCAGTCTGGGCCGGCTAAAATGCCAAACAACAGCAAAAAGACGATCGCCGGAACTTTCAGATAAGCCGCGAGAACTTGAGCGCTGATGCCACAGATGACGGTCATGACCATCAACTGGGTGATGTTAAAGGGGATTTCCATAGATATAATTGTTACAGGCTGCCCGCTCAGTTTTAAATGTTCGATCGCGGGTAATTGGAGTGCAGGCCCTATTTTCGGCGCAGCTTACAAACTCGGCACGGCCCTGGATTTTTCCCAATAAGATTAAAAAACCTTGATAGTCGCTATAACTTTATCAGATAATTCTCTTGGCGTCAAAGATGGCAGCAAGCTGTAGCTAAGCGAGAGATTGTCTGTTATGTTTGAGAGTTCGACGGGGATGCGGAAACAGAGGGAGAGGATTTGACTTGTTTTGATGTGGAGTCAATCTCAAATCTCAAATCTCAAATAGCAAGATTTGGCGGCTTTTCAATTACAGAGCCGTCAAACCCCCAGATTCATTTGTGGAGTCAATCTACAATCTAAAAGAATCTAAAATCGCAAGATTCATCTGTAGATTCAATCTAAAATCTCTAATCTATAATCGATTGGGATTCTGCCACCTGCGAAAAAAGTCGGATAGAATAGCCGGCGAAATTCGCCCTTCCAGCCAATCTAAAGCCTGGTTTTGGTTGGGTGCTGCCCGATAAAATTTGCACGCATCTATCAGCCGAATCGGAGAATTAGTGACTGTAGATTGAGAGCGCCACTTTTGCGCAAACTCGGTAAGAATAGCCGGAGAAATTTGTTTTTGCAGCCAATCTAAAGCTTGGTCTTGTTGTGCTAAACCGCGATAAAATTTGCCGACATCTATCAATCGCAAATTAGTGTCTGGAGGTAAGGCAGTTGCCCGCCATTTTTGAGCAAAGTCCCCTAAAACAGAGGTAGGAACCTGACTTTGCAGCCAAATTAAGGCAGTATCTTGGCTAGCGCTAGCTTGATAAGACGAGAATACCTGAGTCAGCCGCACGCCTGATATGGGAGGGGGAGTTGGAGCGGGAGTCGGCAGCGGGGCGGGTGTCGGCGCTGGAGGGGGGACAACTACTTTGAGAGGTTTTCGCATCAAAGCGGCCCAGGTGTTGAGGCTTGCAATGCCGTCTGGATTGAGACCTTGAGATTTCTGAAACGAGATGAGCGCCGCTGTGGTGGTAGCTCCAAATTTACCGTCCATCGCGCCTTGATAAAAACCTTTAATTCTTAATTCCTTCTGGATGTCTGCAACTTTATAACTTAGGGCGCCTTCTCGGACGCTTTCATAAATATTGGTGTCTACATTGCCCGATACGCCCGACACGCTGCCGGCGTCACTGTACTGCCAAAAAGTCCAAGTTTTCCAGCCGCCGGGAACCCAAGGTTCCTCAGCACTGGTATAGTGAGCAATCCACAGTGGGTAATCGGCAAACCGTTTTGTCCCCAGGCTGTCCCAGAAACCGGGGTAAGTGTAGATAATCGGCCGCATCAACGTGGCTTTTTCGACTGCTTCTAACCAAATTGCGGCTCGATCGCACAATTGAGTCACAGTCAAACCGCCTGTAGTTTCCAAATCCAAGACTGCCGGCAAATCCCCCGCTTCGAGTTTTACAGTTTTCAAGAACAAATCTATTTGTCCTTGAACGCTGCTTGCAGGTCGAAAAAAGTGGTAAGCACCGCGTTGAATCCCGGCCGCTTTCATAGCAGCCCAATTGCGGGCAAAAGTTTGGGAAACTAACGTTGCACCCTCCGTCGATTTGACAAAACTGAAGGTAATACCTTCCCGGGCAACTGCTTGCCAATTGACATTGGGCTGGTAGTCGGAAACGTCTATACCGCGAATACTCATATTACGAAGAGTTGAGAAAAGCTGGTTTGGTCTGAAGCAGCGACTCGATTAAGGGTACATTAAATTGTAATGCTAAGTCGCTAAGTGTTTTTTTTGCAGGGGAGATTGTGCAAATGAACTTCGATCAAATAGAGCCCGGCCCCGGTCAAGAGTCTGTTTGGGATTACCCGCGTCCCCCTCGCCTTGAGGAATTGACCAAACACGTACAGATAGTTTTTAATGGAGTGACGATCGCCGACACGCGCCGTCCTCAGCGGGTATTGGAGACAAGTCACCCTCCTGCCTACTATATCTGCCCTGAGGACATCAAAATGGAATATTTGCACAAAACTTTACGGGGATCTTGGTGCGAGTGGAAGGGACAAGCCGGTTATTACACTGTGACGGTGGGAGAAAAGGAAGTAGTAAATGCTGCTTGGTTTTATCCCAATCCCACCCAAGTCTTTGAGGCTATTAAAGATTATGTAGCTTTTTATCCGAGCAAGATGGATGCCTGTTATGTGGACGGCGAATTAGTGCAATCTCAACCAGGGGATTTTTACGGTGGCTGGATTACCAAAGATATTGTCGGCCCGTTTAAGGGAGGGCCAGGAACTTGGGGGTGGTAAGGGAATGTGGAGTTTTGAGTTTTGAGTTGAGAACAGTGGCAGAAACCACGTTTTTTTTACGCAAAGCCTCGTTACAGCTTCAGCCCGGTTTAAAAACCTGGTTTCTTGAGTTTGTGGGCGCCGTGAATGAGTTGAGGACTTGCCCAGAAACCTGTTTTTTTTACTACGCAAAAAGCCAACTATCAAAAAATGAGTAATAATTCAATAAATCTATAATTGAGTGAAGATGAATCAATGCCGTGCAGGAGGCACGGCAGAAGCTAACGCAGCAGGTTATCCCTTGAAATAAACAGTGTCGTCAAAAATACAGCCACTGCCAATAAATAAATGTTAGTATAAGTTAATCCCTGACACTAGCTTTATTGCTTCTTTATTATTTATTTATTCGGATCTGCGCTGTGTCTGTTGAATTTATCCCGCCATCTAACTCGCCAGAAAAGCTACCAAAAAATTTATCTTTAGAGTCTACTCTTAAGGATCTAGCTGTATTCAATTTTCAAGTTGAAGCTTCATCCCTAGCCAAAGAAGTAGCCCGGTTTTTTCAAGCTCACCCGCTGCTTCCGGGAGTTATCTTGACCGTAAATGGCGAATTTTTAGGGATGATATCGCGTCGGCGATTTATGGAACGCATGAGCCGCCCTTATGGAGTAGATATATTTGCTTGCAGACCGATTATAGCTTTGTATCAAATAGCTCAAACCGATATTTTGATCTTACCAGGAGTAGCCTTAATTGTCCTGGCAGCTCAGCGAGCCGTGCAGCGACCGCCGGAACTGCTTTACGAGCCAATTGTTGTGCAGTTAGAACCTCAAGTTTACCGATTGTTAGACGTGCATCAACTGTGGGTAGCTTTATCCCAAATTCACCAACAAGCTACTTGGTTTATGAGCGAACTTTATTACAACTTAGCGCTCACGAAATGCGAGCTAGAAGCAGCTAATTCTCAATTAAAAGCAGCTAATTCGGAATTGTATCGCCTTGCCAACTTAGATGGCTTAACTCAGGTTGCCAACCGCCACTGTTTTAACGAATACTTAGAGAAAAAATGGCAAGAATTGGGAGAAGCAGCAGCAGAAATATCTTTAATTTTATGCGATGTTGACTTTTTTAAGAAATACAACGATACTTACGGACATCAGGCGGGAGATGCTTGCTTGCAGCAGGTAGCCCAAGCTATTTTGGAAGCCGTAAATTACTCAACAGGCGAAGTTTCGGGCGAGACTCTGGTAGCCCGTTACGGAGGCGAAGAATTTGCAGTGATTTTGCCTCGGACTTCGCCTGAAATAGCTGTCTGGATTGCAGAGAAAATTCGAGTGTGGATCAAAGAACTAGAAATCGAACACATTAATTCGGAGGTGTGTTCTCTCGTGACGCTGAGTTTGGGGGTAGCGAGTACGTTTCCCCAATCGTCGGCAGCACAAAAAAACTTGATTGCAGCGGCAGACCGCGCGCTTTATCAAGCTAAAGACCGAGGGCGCGATCGAGTGATTTTTGATTTTTGATTTTTGATTTTTGATTTTTGATTGGAAAAATTGCTCCACGGATTTATCCGTGGGCTTGTTTAATGGTTTCGATCACAGATTGTCTGGCAAGTCGCCGATCGACCTGCCGATGCTAGCCAGCAATTTCTCCAAAGCTTTCATCTGCTTGACGGTGAACGTCGGTACGTTCTTCCCCAACTCCCAACGGCTGATTGTTTGCGACGAAACGCCAAGCTCTCGCGCCAAATCTTCCTGACTCATCTCCAGTTCTTCTCTGAGCTTCTTCAAATGCGACTCTTCATTTTCTGGTCGCGGAACGGGCTTTTTCGGCATATCCTCGATCGCACATTTTTTATATAAGATGCTTAAGCATCTTGACTAAACAATAAATTGATTAGACAATTTTGGAAAGGAGCATGAATCGATTATGCCTGACAAACAGCGTCTGAATTCCTAGGTTATTGTTCGCTAGCTTCCCAATTGGCAATAAAAGCGTCGTGGGTCGGTTCCGCAGTTGGTCGGATTTGAGCAAGTATTTAGCTTGAAGGTGTGCAATACTGCGTATAAAATTTTATCGGGCGATCGTCCCGTGGCTACAAAGACTCGCACCAAGCACGTTCTGCCGTCCAGTGTCTGTCTGAAGATTCATAAATCCTCAACCCATCCAACCCGGCATTTTGGATCATCTCCTCAACTTCATCCAGCGTAAATGCTGCTTGCAACGAATCGCTGAATAACTGTTTCTGATGCGCGTTGCAATCTCCCGCATACAGCTTGACTAAATTATCCCTGATTTCCGCTTTTTCCGGCCGCAGTAAATCCCGCAAAAAAATTGCTCCCTGCGGCTTCAACACCCGCTTGACTTCCTGCAAAAACGGCAGCGGATCGGGCAAATGGTGGATAATGCTGTTGGAAATCACCATGTCAAAATAATTGTCAGGGTAAGGCATTGCCTTAGCATCGATTAATTCGAGACTAATTTGCGATCGCGCGCCCGCCTTTTCCACATTTTCCGCCCCGACTTTCAGCATATTTGCTGACAAATCGATGCAAGTCAATTTCCATGCTGGCCGGAGTTGAGAAATTGCGATCGGAATTCTCGCCGTACCCGTCCCCGCATCCAAAACGTTTCCAAAAACCGGCCCCAACGCCGCAGCACTCTGAGCAAAAGCAGTATTAACCTCAGTAAAGTCCATCGAATCGTATTCGATCGCCTCTTCCAAGGAATCCATCACTTCCGGTTCCAAAACTCGCTGCATAAAATTTATCTCGTGCTCTGGCATTTCCATATAGGGGTTCAGTTTCGCCTGCAAAAGCTCGACTAACTCCGGTTCCATATATTCGTAATTGTCCGGGATTTGCAAGCAAATAACTTTCTTGCCTTCGAGACTTTCGGGAAATTTGCTCCGAAGTCGATCGCCATGCCTCTTCTCCATCACAAATATCAAATCCGCCCAACCGACAAGACCCTCAGTTACTCTAATTCTTGCACCTTTTTCCGTTCCCGCCGATCGCACGCTGTAGCCGCTAACTTTCTGGCATATTTTCTCGGCAGTCAAACTTCTCCACTTATTCTGACTGCACACAAACAATATCTTGATTTTATCCATTCAGACACAAATACAAAATTCTATTTTATCGTGGCACGGGCGTCCCGCCTGTGCTTCCGAAGCGGTTAAAAAGCTCGATCGAATTTCCCCCCATCGCACCTTGCCTACCACAAATCATGTATTTTGTCAAATTGACCCAAATCTCCGTTACAATTCTTAAACCATAAAATGCGGATTTTGCATAAACAATTGTATTTATTACATTTGCAGAGTTCGTTAATTTTACGATTTTAAAAGCTTTCAGCGTCAAAAACTTAAATTAGTCATAATGCCCCTGGATTGTGAAAATCGTACCACAAGCCTCAAAGCAAGTAAATAGGTAAAATAATTGAGAATGAAGTCAATAATTTTGGTCATCTTTAGATTTGCTTAAGATTTCAGCGGTCAAAATAGATCGAACATTTAAAACGAAATCGACTTTTAGATTGTTTTTGCTTATAAAACAAGCTGGAATTGCGCCGAAGACCGATCGACCCTCAACAATAGATACAGATGCTCGATCGCACAATGGCATCAAACCAAACTCGATCAAACTCTGCTAGAATTAGTAAAACGAAGTCGTTATGAGTTTGACTAAAAGCTATGACCGAACAAACCGTAGAAAACTTAGTGATTATCGGCTCAGGCCCTGCAGGCTACACCGCAGCCATCTACGCCGGGAGGGCAAACCTGAAACCCGTAGTGTTTGAAGGCTACCAAGCGGGAGGCGTCCCCGGCGGTCAACTGATGACCACCACAGAAGTCGAAAACTTCCCCGGTTTCCCCGAAGGCATCACCGGGCCGGAGCTCATGGATCGAATGAAAGCTCAATCAGTGCGCTGGGGTGCAGAATTATACACAGAAGATGTAATTTCGGTGGATTTGAGCCAGCGGCCGTTTACAGTGCGATCGGAAGACCGAGAAATCAAAACCCACACGATAGTAATCGCTACAGGCGCGACGGCGAAAAGGCTGGGGCTGCCTAGCGAACACGTATTTTGGAGTCACGGCATTTCTGCCTGTGCCATTTGCGACGGCGCTACCCCAATTTTTAAAGGAGTAGATTTAGCTGTAATCGGCGCGGGCGACACCGCAGCGGAAGAATCTATTTATTTGACAAAATACGGCTCTCACGTACATATGCTGGTGCGGCGCGATCGGATGCGCGCCAGCAAAGCCATGCAAGACCGAGTGCTGAGCAATCCCAAAATAACCGTGCACTGGAACACCGAAGCAGTGGATATCTTGGGCGAACCGGGCGGCAAAATGGACGGGGTGAGAATTAGAAATATCGAGACCGGCGCCGAGAGCGATTTGCTGGTGAAGGGATTATTTTACGCGATCGGTCACACTCCCAACACTCAACTTTTCCAAGGTCAGTTAGAACTCGACGAAGTAGGCTATATCGTTACCAAACACGGTTCGGTAGAAACCAGCGTTGAGGGAGTTTACGCCGTCGGCGACGTGCAAGACCACGAGTTTCGCCAAGCAATCACCGCGGCCGGTAGCGGCTGTATGGGTGCGATGCTGGCAGAAAGGTGGCTGTCGTCCAAAGGTTTAGCTCAGGAATTCCATCAAACCGAGGAATCCGAGCAACCCGCGGCAGCGCCGGAAGCTCAAAAAGTTCGCAAAACCAGCGAGAACTTTGATATCACAGACACGCGCCACGAAGGAGGTTATGCTCTGCGGAAGTTGTTCCACGATAGCGATCGGCTGATTGTAGTCAAATATTCCGCTCCGACTTGCGGCCCTTGTCACAGCCTCAAGCCGATTTTGAGCAAAGTAGTAGATGAGTTCGAGGGCAAAATCCACTACGTGGAAATCGACATTGAAGAAGATCCAGAAATTGCTGAAAATGCTGGCGTGATTGGTACGCCGACGATTCAGTATTTCAAAGACAAAGATTTGGTAGCTGAGCTCAAAGGAGTTAAGCCGAAAAGCCAGTACCGTGAGTTAATTGCCAGTAATTTGTAGGACATTCGATCGATTTTAGATTTGAGATTCGCCAAGGGAAATTTAACCTAAACTCGACTTGCGTCCCGCCTGCCAAAAACCCGGTTTCTCCCCTGCGCGCCAGTCCCGTGCAGGGGAGAAACCGATTTTTTTTTAGCTGCATCCCGCGAAAAAACCCGGTTTCTCGCGAGTGTTTGGCGAATAAGAAAGAGGATTTTTGAGTGTTCCGGGTTTTTTCGCCTGAGTCCTACTAAAATCTAAAAGTCTTATATTGGTCGATCGTCATTATGGCTCAAAGCCGTCTCCGACTGCCGCGATTTCTCAACAGTGCCTCACCGTCAAGCCTGTCCATGAAAATGATGTGGGCAGGTTTGACAATAACTGCCGTGTTTATATTAGTAGCCACCTTGTCTCCAGCTATGCAAGCTTGGGGATGGCTGCAAAATCCTACCGAGGCTTTGATTAACCCCATCCACGAACCGCCGTCGGCGAATTATTGGTTTGGTACTAGCCGCAGCGGCTACGATGTTTTTTCCCGCACGCTGTTTGCTTCTCGGGCGGCTTGGCAAGTGGTGATTTTAGCCACATCTTTGAGTTTGTTTATCGGTGTGCCGCTGGGCCTAGTTAGCGGTTATTTGGGCGGTAAGCTCGATCGAGTGTTGTTATTTTTAATGGATACAATTTATACTTTGCCGGGGCTGCTACTTTCATTGACGCTAGCGTTTGTAGTGGGAAAAGGAGTTTTAAATGCTGCGATCGCCCTGAGCATTTCCTACATCCCTCAATACTACCGCGTCGTCAGGAATCACACCGTCAGCGTCAAAACCGAATTGTTTGTCGAAGCCGCCCGAGCAATGGGTGCTGACACTTGGACAGTGCTTTCGCGCTACCTGTTTCTGAATGTGATTCAGAGCGTACCGGTGCTGTTTGCGCTCAACGCTGCCGATGCAATTTTAACATTAGGAGGTTTGGGATTTCTCGGATTAGGACTTCCCGAAGCAACTCCCGAATGGGGACACGACTTGCGTTTAGCTTTAGATGCACTACCTACTGGCATTTGGTGGACGGCTTTGTTTCCCGGTTTGGCAATGACTTTAATGGTAGTGGGACTGTCTTTGGTGGGGGAAGGATTAAACGAATTTGTGAACCCTCGCCTGCGGAATCAGCAGTAAGTTGTGTCGCGGTTAAATTAAGTTCGCAGTCAGGACTTTAGTCCTTATTCACAAAAAAACAAATTGAAGTCCTGACTAAAAACACGCGCTATAAAGAGATGATAATATCGCCCGGATTAATTACTAAATTTTTCTCTTGCAAGGTGAATTTTTTCTAGTAAACCTTCCTTGGGTTGTCAATATAGAGACGGAGCGGAAATGTTTATTGATAGCTTCATCCTCTAACAGTCAAGCCACATAATTTAAACGCGAGTACAGGATAAAGCCCGGATACGTTCTTTCTGAGGACGCTCTGTAAATAATAACAAAACTTTGAGCATCGCACCAGCGTCCTACCGCTCCACATCTTTAAGTGCATCCAGCAGCTTATGCCTTGTCCAACAAGAGCAAGCACATCGCTAATTGGGTAAATTTTCCTTCCCTTGCGGAGTTATCATCTGCAGGCAGTTGCAGCAACGCCCTCTGTGGATTTTTTTCCGTCTGCTTGAAATTATCAAGACAATTCGAGAATGCTACCTAAAATTGATTAAAGGGCTTTATTAAATCTTTACACTGTTACGATATATTTAAAGGAATCGTGAAGTTATACTTCCGGAAGATGGCGAATTGTGATTTTTGTGAGAAAGTGCGATCGCGCAAGTGCCAGCCGGAAGCCAACACATTTTAGAGCAGTTTGCAGCCGAGCATTGCGCATTGCGTGAACTCTCAGTAGAATTTATCCGGGTGGTTTTTGCCGCTGACGCGACAAACTCGTGTCGAACTGCTTAAATGAGAAAGTGACGTTAAGAACTTAATGTGATTTAACGTCAAAATTAAACCCAATTTCTGAGATTTGAGCTAACTTAACAATGAAAGCCCCTGTTGCATTACTCAACCCGCAACGCTTCATTTGGGGTCAGAGTCGGTCTCTAGTCCAGAGTTGTCGGCTTAAAACTAAAGCTACGAGGTTTATTCAATCGCACATTGCGTATGATTCAATTCAGGGAAACAGGGTAATGATGGGTGTATCTACACGGATTGTATTGGTCCCAATTCCGGCAAGTCAAAAACTGTCTGCTAACTGTCTGGCCAACTACGCCGCAGCCGTTCACCCAGATATGCGCAGAAAACAGCGCCGTTCGATTGTGCCAAAGTTTTTACTGGCCATTCTCAGGATTTAGCAGATTTAGACACGAGTCCCTATTGTCAAGCTAAGCTGATAGAGTTTTCCTAGTTCTTGACAAACAATGGAAAACAACTTCCATTTTTTGTGAGAAAGGCTACAATCGGAAAGGTCTTTGCAAGATCCGATTCTCCCCGTTTGGTGCTTTGACCCTCTGCTGTTGCATTTGAGCCAGCAGACCCGCATCCAAGGTGGCGAAAATTTGCCATGCAACTGTCATGTCTGACAACATCATGAAAGCACCAGGCGCATCAAAAGTTCGACACATCGAACACAAAAGTTAGAGGGTTCCGTGCCGGAAAACTTGTACTGGTAAAAGATCGAAGTATCGAGTAAAAAAGTTAGTATTTTTTGAGGTGCGAGCGATCGCATTTCATGGTTTGCTTCTCTGGGCAAGGTATCGCAGATAATGTCGTAACTCGCTCCGAAAGAAAAAGCCGCACGCTCAATCCCATGTCGCGATGTTAAACTCTGCGATCGATTGAATGCGCTCCCTGCTTCAAACCATAACTGGAACTTTGACTCATAAAACTGGTGCCGTTTCGGTAACAGATTCAGCTAGCCGACCGAAAATCCCACTATTTCTTCCTGCGGGAATGTCAATACTGGCTAACTTGTCTAAACTACAAACAGACACTATTCCACTGTTATTTATTCTTTAATTCAGGAGCATGAGGAAGACGGCATGATCCAGGCTAACACCGTACTCGAAACCACAATCACACCCCAAATGGAAACTATCGAGTTGCTTCGGAGCGCCGAAAGCGTTCTACCTGAGAGCGAGTTGGAACTCTTTATCGACGAAGAAGACGATCGAGAAGAATTCTTAGATTCTCAATCTGAGGAGGACACTAAATCTGGCAAAGGTGCCAAAGCCCGTCGTCGGGCACAGGCAAAGAAAAAGCATTATACTGAAGACTCTATTCGTCTTTACCTGCAAGAAATCGGTCGGATTCGACTGCTGCGAGCTGACGAAGAGATTGAACTAGCGCGCAAGATTGCAGATTTGCTGGAATTAGAGCGAGTTCGAGAACAACTGCTTGAAGAGTTAGACCGCGAACCCAAAGACAGCGAATGGGCTAATGCTGTAGATATGGCACTCCCTGCATTTCGTCACCGACTCCACGTCGGCCGTCGGGCAAAGGAAAAAATGGTGCAATCAAACCTGCGTTTGGTGGTGTCGATCGCCAAAAAATACATGAATCGCGGTTTGTCTTTCCAAGATTTAATTCAGGAAGGCTCTTTGGGTCTCATCAGAGCCGCTGAAAAATTCGATCACGAAAAAGGCTACAAGTTTTCTACCTATGCAACTTGGTGGATACGTCAAGCCATCACCAGAGCAATCGCCGACCAATCGCGCACTATCCGCCTCCCGGTTCACCTTTACGAAACGATTTCGCGGATCAAGAAAACTACCAAACTCCTGTCTCAGGAAATGGGTCGCAAGCCTACGGAAGAAGAAATTGCTACCCGCATGGAAATGACGATCGAGAAGTTGCGGTTCATTGCTAAGTCCGCACAGTTGCCGATCTCTTTAGAAACTCCGATCGGCAAAGAGGAAGACTCACGTCTGGGAGATTTTATTGAATCAGACGGGGAAACACCAGAAGATCAAGTCTCCAAAAACTTGCTCAGAGAAGACTTGGAAAGCGTTTTGGATACTCTCAGCCCCCGAGAACGGGATGTACTGCGGCTGCGTTACGGCTTAGATGACGGACGGATGAAGACCTTGGAGGAAATTGGTCAAATCTTTAACGTCACTCGCGAGCGGATTCGCCAAATCGAGGCTAAAGCCCTGCGGAAGTTGCGCCATCCCAACCGCAACAGCATCTTAAAAGAATATATCCGCTAGAGTAATTTGCTAGCATCACCCAAAAGAGTGATTCGCACTCTTTTTTTTGGGGGGGAGACCCCCCGCCCCGGTTTGGGCTATAGCTGTTAAATTTTGTGCTGCTAACTGCCCGGAGCAAGTGGCTATTTGCTGGCAAAATCGCGCTGCCAAAATTTAGGGAGTCCGTTACGGAACTCCCAAGCTTTGCAGTGTCACAAAAGTCTTAACTAGAAAATTACATCAGGCCCCAAAAGTGAAGCAGGCCTTGACCGGAAACCAATTCGATTATGACAGCGGCCGAGAAACCAATCATCGCCAAACGACCGTTCCAATTTTCGGCTCCTTCGCTGAAGCCCCAGTTCCAAGCGTTGCGTTTTTGTTCTTGCATAGTGCGAACTCCTTTCGTTAACTTTTGTAAGGCTTATGTAAATTAATATAACAGTGACTTGAAAAAAGTGCAATTTTGTGGGTCTTGAGATAGGTGACAACAGTCGATCGACCTTGAGGATTTTACCTAACAGGAAAAATAGCCAACTCAGTATCGGGGTCGAACAAGTGAATTTTGTCATGGGCGATGGCCAACCAAAGCTCCTCGCCAACTCGGATCGATCGCTCAGGCGGAACCCGCACTTGCATCCGCACGGCCGGAGCATCCGTCAAACAAACCCCCAAATAAGTTTCGTGTCCCAAAGCCTCTACAATTTCTACTTGTACCGAAAGATTTTTGGTAGCAGGAGGGTGAATGCTCAGATGTTCCGGCCGAATGCCCAAAATTAGCCCTCGCCCGTCATATTGTTGTAGACTTTTTGCCCAAATATCGGGTAAAGTAAAGCGAAATTGCGGGTGAGAAATCAACAAGGGCGCACTAAATTCCACCAACAAGAAATTCATCGGCGGAGAACCGATAAACTCAGCAACAAACAGATTAGCCGGCTTGTTGTAAAGCTCTAGAGGTTTAGCTACTTGCTGAATCTGGCCGACCTTCATAATAGCAATCCGATCACCCATAGTCATCGCCTCAGTTTGGTCGTGAGTTACATAAATAGTCGTAGTTCCCAACTGTCGCTGCAACTGCACAATTTGCGATCGAGTTTCCGCCCTCAATTTCGCATCCAGATTAGATAACGGTTCGTCCATCAAAAAAACTTCAGGATTTCTAGCCATCGCCCTACCCAAAGCTACCCGCTGCTTTTGCCCTCCGGAAAGTTGTTTTGGCAAGCGAGTTAAAAGAGATTCTATTTGCAATAATTCAGCTACCTCCCGCACTCGTTTTCCTACTGCCTTTTCCCGTTCCGACAAATAGCGCAAACCCGGAGGTAACTTGCGAGTCGCTCCTCCTAAAAAGTCCTCAAACAAAGGATAACTTAGAGGATTTTTTAAATAATTAGAAGCTAAATCCTTAATAACCTCTTCTACCTTATTCCTAATTTTTTCTATCTTCTGGATGCTTCCTTCTTCTCCTTGTATCTTCCCCCTTCTTCCTTCTTCCCTCTTCCTTCTTCCTTCTTCCTTCTTCCTTCTTCCTTCTTCTTTCTCCCTTTCCGAGCGACGCAATCCAAAGGCGAGATTATCGTAAACTGTTAAGTGAGGATAGAGAGCATAATTTTGAAATACCATAGCGATATCTCGGTCTTTAGGAGGCAAATCGTTAACCAGCCGATCGCCAACCCAAATATTGCCGGCTGTCAAAACTTCCAAACCGGCGATCGAACGCAGCAAAGTGCTTTTTCCGCAGCCAGAAGGTCCCACCAGCACCATGAATTCCCCGTCTTCGACCGTTAGGTTGATGCGCCGCAAAACGCTGTTAGACGAAGGGCGATCGGCTATAGGCGAGACATTTTCTGCAACGGTGTTTGCTTCTTTTTCCTGTTCTCCTTGGCGGAGCGGAAAACTTTTGTAGATATTTTCTAATACAACTTGCGCCATTAAACAATTTTAGATTTTAGATTTTAGATTTTAGATTGGGGAATTGGAGGTAGAGCCTCCGGGTATGTATTCCCAGGCAGAGCCTGGGAACAAGGCTTAATGGGGAATGGAATTGGACGTATACTCTGGAAGGCAACAAAGGCAAGCTTTAATTGACTCACAGCGAATAATGACACAATGAATGACCCATGACTAATGACTATTGACTGCTGATAACTTTGATGATTCTTTCACCTGGATTGAGGTCAAAAACTCGATCGCCCGCAGCATCTTTCCCCCAAAAAGCTATAGCATCAATAGCCGATCGCAGCAGGCGGCCAGAATTAGTAAAAAGTTTCACCTCCGTACCCGGAACAGCCTGCAGCAAGGCAACTAAAGCATCTTTAGGCTCTGAGAAACGAAAAGCTTGAGTGCCAATTTCGCCCCGGTTAGTAAGTCTGACAGAACCTGCAGGCATTCGTTTTGCCCAACCCAACTCAGAAAATAGCACCAGACTGTCGTTCGGGTCGAGAGTGATGCAACCCACCAACTCTTCCTGCTTCCGCAACCTGGTTACTTGAGATCCCTGGGCCGTGCGGCCCATTGGCGGCAGTTGTTCATCGTCAATCTCAAACCGGAGGACTCGGCCTCCTGAAGTTGCGATCGCCACTTGGTCGCCGACTTTACCCAGACTCGCACAGCGCAGCCGATCGTCCTCCTTGAGTTTAACAACTGTAACGCCACGATTAGTCAAATCAGCAAATTCCTGCATCGGCAAGCGCTTAATTTTCCCTTGCTGAGTCAGAGTTACTAAATCTGCAGCTTCCGAATTTTCCGGCAAAATAAAGTGTGCAACTGTGATTTCCGACAAAGCGCGACCGGCACTTTCTTTAGTAGCACTCGGCGACAACAAACTAACGATCGGCGTTCCCCGGTCTTTGGCGCTACTACTAGGAATATCGGCCACTTTCAGCGGGTAAGCTTTGCCGTTAGGAGTTAAGACGACCAAAGTGCGATCGGTTTTCGTCAGCTTAGCCGTCACAATAAAATCTTCATTTTTTTCTAAAGCTGAAACCGATTTTTCGCGACTTTTCGAGCGAGGCCGTTCCCCAGCGGGCAAGCGCCGCACGTACTGCTTGTGCGAAAATTCAACAATTGTTTCCTCTGCCTCTAGAACGGGCAATAAGTTAGGCTGAATCGTTGCCGGCGACAACTGCTTCACCGCAGAATTTTTCTTACCAGAAAATTGTGGTTCGGCGTTTGCTGCGCGTCCGGTTCCATTGGCGAATTTAGTGCGGCGGGGGTCAGCGTACTTGCGTTTGAGCGATCGAAATTCCTTCTTTAAAGCCTTCAAAAGTTCCCGCCTGTCGCTCAACAACCGCTGCAATTCTTGAATATTAGCCATCAACTCATCAAACTCAGACTGCAAATTTTGCCTTTCCAAACCAGTCAGCCTGCGCATCGGCATCGCCAAAATAGCATCAGCTTGACTTTCGCTCAAATTGAGGCGAACTTGCAAAGTTTGCTTAGCAGTAGTGCCGTCAGGAGAATTTCTGAGAATGTCGATCGCTGTATCGAGATTTGTCAAAGCCAACATTAAGCCTTGGACAATGTGACAGCGGCGTTCCGCAGCCTGCAACTCGTAATTGTAGCGGCGGGTAAGAGTCACTTCCCGGAAATCCAGAAATTCCTGCAACAATTGTCTCAGCGTCAACTGTCGCGGTTGACCGTTAACAATTGCCAGCAAAATCGCGCCAAAATTTGTTTGCAGGTCAGTTTGTTGATAAAGACGAGCCAGAACCGCTTCAGGGGTAAATTCCCGCTTGAGTTCAATCACGACTCGAATGCCTTCGCGATCGCTCTCGTCACGCAAATCAGAAATACCGTCGAGGCGGCCGGAATTGACCAACTCCGCCACCTTTTCAATCCAAGCCGCCTTATTTACCTGAAACGGAAACTCCGTCACCACGATCGCCGTTTTAGTGCGCACCTTGCGATTACCGGGCACCTCTTCCACCCCGGCCACACCCCTGACCGCAATGCTGCCTCGACCCTTAGTGTAGGCGTCAACAATGCCCTCTGTAGCGACGATTTCCCCTCCGGTCGGAAAATCAGGGCCCGGAATCAGTTCTATCAACTTCTCGTCCGATAGTTCCGGGTTTTCAATCAAAGCAATTAAAGCATCTACCACCTCCCCCAAATTGTGCGGCGGGATATTAGTTGCCATCCCCACAGCAATGCCCGTACAGCCGTTGAGTAATAGAAACGGCAACTGAGCAGGCAGCGCCGTCGGTTCCTGCTGCGAACTATCAAAGTTTCCAGTAAAATCAACAGTTGCATCGCCGACTTGGGTGAGCATCGCTTCGTGGGCGATCGGTGCCAGCCGAGTTTCCGTGTAGCGCATAGCAGCAGCCGGGTCATTGTCCACCGAACCGAAATTGCCGTGACCCGCCAGCAAAGGATAGCGGCTCGAAAACTCCTGAACCATGCGCACCAGAGCGTCGTAAACCGATTGGTCGCCGTGAGGGTGATATTTTCCCAAAACATCTCCAACGACCCGTGCGCACTTGCGGTAAGGTCGGTCTGGCGTCAGACCGAGTTCGTGCATCGCGTACAAAATTCGACGGTGAACCGGTTTTAAACCGTCGCGGACATCAGGCAAAGCTCGCCCGACGATCACACTCATGGCATATTCGAGGTACGATTGCTGCATCTCGGCGTGCAGAGGCGTAGAAATTACTTGCCCGGAAAGTAGGTTGAGTTGTTTAGCCATGAGTCCTTGTGTCCGTTAATTCCTGAGTGAAGAGAGCCTCTGTCAATAATGCCGAGGTTGCCTGTATCGAGTGAAAAGCGTTTGCCGCAGGCGAACCGAAAGTTCGGCCCTACCGCTCAGTTGGAGAATAAAAATAAACTTAACTTGTGAAAGCAGAATCAGAGTGCCGAAGACGGGCAACGCTTGCCTCTTACTCTCCACTCTTACCCTAACCTCTATGTTGCCTTCATTTGCGCCTACCTGTCTATTTACCGCCCGCCGTCAGAAGGTTGATTCACAGGAGAACACCGAATGCCAGAAGCTCAGAACGTAATGAGGCTTTAGCCCTTCCTAGCAAAGCGTCACGAGGGACTTTAGTCCCCGTCAATCTATGATAGAATTTAATTGCAATTAGAAATAACCATCTACGCGAAGAAATATTCTCTTCAGGAGAAAAGCCCGATTCATCTCATCTCGGTACAGCCGTAGCGTTTATCAATCAGCACTGGTAGAAGATAGAGCCTAGCGCATTTTGGCAAGCGTGATGGACTCGGAAAGCATTAAAAAAAAAGTAAGCCCAATTGCAATACCTCTGGTAGGGGTTCTTGTTTTGAGCGTGTAGAGGTACCTGGACTACGAGTGAAGTCCAAGTTTTGGCTTATTCCAGAATGGAGCGTCGCGGTGACTCGCTGAGAGTGTCAAAAATGGCGATCTTGAAGAATTCAGCAGTCAAAAGCTCTCATCGCGACATCTCCTAGTCTGACCTCCGCTTGATGAACGGAAGCGTCGATATTTTAAGCCGTCTCGATCGGTCAAAACTGAGAATTAGGAATTTCCAACAATCCCCGCTAGATTCGCTACTCCGAATGCGGCGGGAGTATGTGAATAAACATGGCTTGATTCTAAGAGCAGGAAAGAAAATAATTGTCACACCTCCGGCACTCTCATATCAGTTTCAAAAAAGAATGCAACTCTAGGCCCGTGATCCAAACCCATATCCAGTCACTCATTCCCCATCTAAAATCTAAAATGGTAGAAGCCGGAGGCTTGAGGGAAAGAAAGGATACTATAGTCCAGGACGCACGGGTAGTCAGAAACCGGGTTTTTCATAGCAATACTTCGTTATAGCCCGCCGAAACGATCGAGAACCCGGTTTCTAGGCGTCGTCGATGCGCCCAGGATTGTACTAGAAACCTGCTACCTGAGAATCTTGAGACTTTCACCAGTGTCAGGTCTAGTTATAAAAAACAACTAAACTGTCTGTGTGTAGTAGTCTAAATGATGATGGTACTGGATGCTTCTAGGCATCTTTACACCTTCTGACAGCTAGTAGATCAAAGATATACATACGGGTTTTGCAGGGTTCCCGGCTGATGGCGCTAAAAACTCTGCATTTTTGACGGGGAATGTAGTCCCCGTGCCGTGTTCCTCTTTGGACTCAAGTCACAAAGTTTCTATAGTTCCCATATTTATTTATGAAAACCGTTCTGATTGTAGAGGACGATTTGGTTAATGCTCGGGTTTTTTCCAAAATTCTGACTAAGCGGGGGGGCTTAGCCGTGAAGCACACGGAAAATGTTGAAGAGGTGATGCAGATTGCTGCAAACGGCGAAGCTGATTTGATTTTAATGGATGTGTCACTTTCCCGCAGCGTGTACCAGGGCAAATCTGTTGACGGCATTAAGATTACTCAACTGCTCAAAGCTGACCCGCAAACGGCCTCGCTGCCGATTATTTTGGTGACTGCTCACGCGATGGCCGGTGATAAAGAAACATTTCTCGATCAAAGCGGTGCTGATGGTTACATCTCTAAACCTGTGGTAGACCATCAAGAGTTTGTCGATCAGATCAAGGCTTTGCTGCCTGATTGAGTAAACCATACATTAAGTAGGAATAAGAAGGAATAAGGAAAAAGGAAGAAGGAAGAAAGAATTTTTTGTTGGAAGCAACAAACCATTAAAACTCTTGAATTACAAAGTTTTCTTGAATTCTGACTCTTCCTTCTTCCTTTTTTCTTTGGAGATCCCGATCGCACAATACGATGAGTTCTGACTTTTAATGAGTGAGGAAAAATTTGAGATTTTTCAACTCATGAGATCGAAGAGTGCGTTGCGGCGAGGAACCTCTCCTCAGCGCTCGCAACGCTATTTACTCATTCATGCAATCTCAAAACTATTATTAGTCTTCGTCCTCATCGAAGTCAAAACCGATATCATCATCATCATCGTCAGCATCAGGCCCCAAGGAATCATCCTCAGTCTCAGCGACAAAATCGTCCTCATCAACCTCAACTTCCTCAAAATCCTCATCAGCCTCAAGGTCAGACGCGCGCCCGATCTCAAAACCGCTCTCGATCGTATAAGCGCGACGTGCAGTGCGATCGTCCAAAACGACATCCTCTTGCAAATCGTGGATGTCGTCATCAAACACAGCACCATCAAAAGCCGCATCCTGAACCCCAGCATCCTCATAGGCATTGAACCCAGTACCCGCAGGAATTAGGCGGCCGATGATGACATTTTCTTTCAGACCGCGCAGCCAGTCAGACTTACCTTCGATCGCAGCTTCAGTCAATACCCGCGTAGTCTCCTGGAACGAAGCCGCAGAAATAAAGCTATCAGTATTCAGCGAAGCCTTAGTAATCCCCAGCAACACGGGAGTATAATCCGCCGGCGCTCCACCAGTAATTGACATCGCCTCATTCACCTGCTCAACCTGCCGCAATTCTACCAACTCGCCCGGGAGCATAGTAGTATCGCCGCCATCTTCCATCCTGACTTTATTTGTCATCTGGCGGACAATCACCTCGATGTGCTTATCAGAAATATCCACGCCCTGAGACTGATAAACCGACTGCACCTCATTCACCAAAAACGTCTGCACCTGTTGGAAACTCTCCAAGGCAGCCTCAAAAGTAGACTGTCGCTCCTTGAGCACGTGGAAGAACACCTCCAGAATTTCGTGAGGATTAGCAGGCCCGTCGGTCAAAGCTTCGGCGACGCCCACGCGCTGTCCGTCGGAAACGATCGGGTTTTGACCGGGTAACAAAGGATATTCCTCAATCCGGCCATCATCCTCAATCACCGCAAGTTCCACAACATCATCATCCGTAACCACCCGAGCCGTTCCCGGCCGCTTGGCTAAAATACAGGCTTCCTTCGGCTTGCGCCCTTCGAGAAGTTCCTCAATCCGTGGCAAACCCTGAATGATATCCCCAGTCTTTGCCCGCTCAAACACCAGAATCACCAAATTATCACCCCGCTGCACCAAATCGCCGTCGTCTACGTGCAGCACCGCACCGGCCGAAACCCGGTAAGGGCGAGCCACCCTGAGCAAGAGTTTCGCAGGTTCTGTCTCCGACGCAGGTACAACCTTCACAACTTGGCCGGACTCTTCGAGAACAACCCCCGGAGCTATTTCAGTACCAGCCACCAGCAGTTGACCTGGACTCACATCCGGCCTACCCGCCACAGAGATCGAAATAGAATCCGCATCCCGCATCACCAACAGTCGGCGCACTGGTTCGTTGAGTCCCTCGCGGATGCCCCGAACGATACCCGCTTCTTTGCACAGAATCTCCGTGCGGGCAACTACTGCCCCGGGCGCGATCGACTGCCCATCCTCCACCAACAGCCGCGTGTGAGTGCTGCCCTGAGTGGGGTCAGCAGACACGTCCCGCCGAATTACCAGCGATTCCAAAATCACCAACTGCAAGCGGAAAGTTTTTGAAGCTCGATCGCCCCCATCGGCCACAGTCATCGCCAACTCTTGGGACGCACTAACGTCTTCAGGCGAACCCCAAGCCGGCCCCGAACCGTCCGCCCCAAAAGCCATAGCATCTTCCTCATCCGGCAGCAGCTCGATATCCGCCGCCAATTGCGGAGCTCCGGAACCAATTTCCAAAATAAGCTGAGTCCGCAGCAATTCCAATCCCTCGACCGATTTGACGCGCTCCCCATCCTTATAGGGCAGTCGCTGCACCGCTTTCAAAGAGATTGACTCATTCAGCGCCGTCTGAGAAGGCACCGGCGGCTTGTCAGGTACTGGAAATTCCACCACAGGCCGCAGCAGCAAAGCCGGGCCCTCGGGAGTTTCGATATACTCGGCATAGCCCAACTCTTCGGCAATCAAGCCCGGGAAAATCTCTTGACCCGCATTGACAATTTGACCTTCCCCGAAAGTTAGCGGCGGGCGGTCAACCACATGGAGTGTCCCCGGCTTAATCACAATTTCCCGGAGGATGTCATTTTTCTGAGTGATTTCCACTGCCCCGCTGGTTTGGCAGAAAATATCCTTAACCACCTCAGTACCCGCCTCCACGTACTGGCCATCTTCCACCAGCAGCAGAGAAATATCCTTATTCACCTCGTGGCACTCTTCCGGTATCCAGAGTAGAGTCCCGCCTTTGACGACTTCGTAGCCAAGTTTAGCTTTGCCGCGCTTGTGGACTTCTACTCCGCCGTACTTGACAATGCCCCCTGTCGCTGTGCGGTAGCTGTCGTCGAGCAGTTCCGCCACCACTTCCCCGTTAATCACCTTGCTCCCGGGAGCCGTCTTCAGGGAAAACCGCTGCTTAGAAGCTGTTTCGATCGTGTAGTGGTCGCGGCCACCTGCGCTTTCGGCCCGCACGATGGCTTGGTCGAGCAGGACTTGCGCGGTGATAATTTCGATTTCTCTCGGGTCAGCGATACGGACTACGCCGCCGTGTTCGGAGACAAGTTTCGTTTCGGCAATCACGCTTTCGGCCGGAATGCGATCGCCATTTTTGACCGCTGGTTCGGCGCCGGGGGGCAAGTTGTAGACTTCTCCTGAGAGAATCCAAATCAGCCCGCCTTTGCTGGCTGTGCGGGTTGTGTTCCCTTGGCGGTCGGTTTTTTCTTCTGGCACCAAATCAGCAAATTTTGCTTCTCCGGCTAAGTCGGAAGCCACGTCCGTAGTCACTTTTTCCGTAGTTTTGCGGGCTGCGCGACCGACGATCGGCACTTCTGCCAAAACTTG
Organism: Microcoleus sp. K4-B3; assembly: GCF_036704615.1. Classification (NCBI taxonomy): domain Bacteria; kingdom Bacillati; phylum Cyanobacteriota; class Cyanophyceae; order Oscillatoriales; family Microcoleaceae; genus Microcoleus; species Microcoleus sp. K4-B3. The sequence goes on along the minus strand of NZ_JAUBSF010000056.1, from coordinate 22,844 downwards.
ACCGGGAATGGCGCGCTGTCCGTCTTTGACCATCAGAGTAGAACCCTGGACGATCGCCAATTCGATTTTCAGTTTTTGATTTTTGGCGCCAGATTTCCCTTCTTCAAAGCCGTCGCCCTCAAATACAAGTTTGCCGTTGTTTTCTGCCACCAGTGCTTCTTCGCCGTGTCTGGTGCGGAACGAGCGGGTGCGCAAGTTCTTGAATTTCACCACGCCGGGGAAGGGTGCGCGTTCTTGTTTCGCCACTTCTCCGGTGAATACGCCGCCGGTGTGGAAGGTACGCATGGTGAGTTGGGTTCCCGGTTCCCCGATCGATTGAGCTGCAATAATCCCGATCGCTTCTCCCATGTCCACCATTTTCAAGTGGGCGAGACTCCAGCCATAGCAGTGCTGGCAAACCGATCGGGTAGATTCGCAAGTCAGGGGCGATCGTAAATACACCTCTGCCACCCCAGCTTTACCAATTTCCCCCGCCAACTCCTCGGTAATTGGCTGATTTCGGACGGCTTTTTCGCTGCCGTAAGCCACGATTTCCCCGGTTTTGGGGTGCACCACATCTCGGGCGAAAACGCGCCCCAGCAGCCTGTCCTTCAGGGGAATCAGCACTGTTGCTCCGTCCGTCATCGGCCGTACTCGAATTCCCCGCTGAGTGCCGCAGTCCACTTCCCGCACAATTACGTCTTGGGATACATCCACCAACCGGCGGGTCAAATAGCCAGAGTCTGCCGTCCGCAACGCTGTATCTACCAAGCCTTTGCGCGCGCCGTAGGAGGAAATAATGTATTCGGTAACAGTGAGTCCTTCGCGGAAGTTGGTTTTAATTGGCAAGTCAATGATTTCTCCTTGCGGGTCAGCCATCAATCCGCGCATTCCGACTAGCTGCCGCACTTGAGAAATGTTCCCCCGCGCACCGGAGAAGGCCATCATGTAGACCGAGTTTAGGGGGTCTGTGGCTCGGAAGTTTTTGACTACTTCGTCTTTGAGGTCTTCTGAGGTGCTGTTCCAGGTATCGATTACTTTTTGGAAGCGTTCGACTTCAGTGATTTCGCCTCTGGTGTATTTTTGTTCTGTGATACGGATTTCTTCTTCGGCTGCATCGAGGAGCGATCGTTTCGACGGGGGCACTTGCAAATCGTCTACGCTAATCGAAACTCCCGCTCGTGTCGCAAAGCGGAAACCCAAGTCTTTGAGTTTATCGGCCATTTGCGCTGTACGGGCCGTTCCGTAGTGCATGAAAGACCAAGAGATTAATTTTTTGAGCTGACCTTTGTCAACAACTCGATTGCGAAAAACAATTTCCTTCTTTTCTGTCATTTTTCTGAGTAGTGGTAATTGGTAATTGGTAATTGGTAATTGGTAATTGGTAATTGGTAATTGGTAATTGGTAATTGGTAATTGATAAGTAGAGTGGCACGAAAAAACCAGAAGCATCTTGTAGGGGCTGGTTTAGCGTATAAGGAGGAGATGTAAGCGAGGAGATGAATGCACTCACCCGCCCTACCCATAGTAATGTTTATTTGCACCTACCTACTTAATTGGTAATTGGTAATTGGTAATTAGTAATTGGTAAATTTTCCTGCTTCAGCCGCTATTATTTGTTAGCGATTATTTGTCAGTTATTACCGATTACCCATTACCCATTACCCATTACCCATTACCTCTTACCAATTCCCCTCCCAATTTCTAATTGTTAATTACCGATTCGATGGTTTGGTGATAGATAATCCTGCCCGGAGTAGTGCGAATGAACTGATTGATCACCTTGCCCTCTCCGTCTTCCCGAACCCGGCGGAACTTGTATTCTTTCGTCACTATACCGTCGGTCGAGCGTTCCACCTTTAGCGGTTCTCCCTCGGGTTCTGTGTTTTCTATGGCGCCTTGAAACCTCACCCAGACGTATGAGTGCAAGTCAACGACTCCTTGTTCGTAAGCTACAACCGCGTCGGTGAGGTTGGAGAAATAGTGACCTGCTCCTTTTTGAGCATCAGGATTTTCGGCTGTCAAGTAATAGCAACCGAGCACCATATCTTGAGAAGGAGTAACGATCGGTCTTCCGGTTGCCGGCGACATAATGTTGTTAGAAGCCAGCATCAGCAAGCGCGCTTCCGCCTGAGATTCCAGAGACAAAGGCACGTGCACGGCCATTTGGTCGCCGTCAAAGTCAGCGTTAAAAGCCGGACAGACTAGCGGGTGAAGCTGAATTGCCCTCCCGTCCACCAAAATCGGCTCAAAGGCTTGAATCCCCAAACGGTGCAGCGTCGGCGCCCGGTTCAGCATCACCGGGTGTCCTTCAATTACCTCCTGAAGCACGTCCCAAACACTGGGATCGTTGCGCTGGATCAGTTTTTTGGCAGCTTTGATGTTGTTGACCAATCCTTGGCGGATCAGGCGGTGGATGACGAAAGGCTGGAAAAGTTCGATCGCCATTTCCCTCGGCAAACCGCACTGATGAATTTTCAGTTTCGGCCCCACCACAATCACCGAACGCCCGGAGTAATCAACCCGTTTCCCCAGCAAGTTTTGCCGGAAGCGGCCTTGTTTCCCTTCAATGATGTCCGACAGCGACTTCAGCGGGCGGTTGTTTGCGCCCACCACCGTCCGCCCCCGGCGACCGTTGTCAATCAGCGCATCCACAGCTTCTTGAAGCATCCGCTTTTCGTTGCGGATGATAATCTCCGGCGCGAGAATTTCTTGCAGTCTCGCCAAGCGGTTATTGCGGTTGATGACTCTCCGATATAGGTCGTTGAGGTCACTGGTTGCAAAACGCCCGCCGTCTAGCTGCACCATCGGCCGCAAGTCCGGGGGAATCACCGGAATCACATTGAGCACCATCCAATCGGGATGAGAACCCGTAGCAATGAAGTTGTCAATCACTCGCAAGCGTTTAATCAACTTCGCCCGTTTTTGACCTTTAGCATTAGCAATATCTTCCCGCAGCTTTTCCGCTTCAGTTTCTAGCGGAATGTTTTGCAGCAAAACTTGCAAAGCTTCAGCACCAATCCCTACTTCTACACCTGTGAGTGTGGAATCTTCGCTGTAAAGTTCGTCTTCTATTTCCAGCCAAGCATCTTCCGTGAGCAATTGCTTGTATTGCAGCTTCTCTGCATTACCTGCATTGAGGACAACGTAGGCATTGAAATAGACGATTTGTTCGACATCTCGCAGGGGCATATCTAACAGAATTGCCATGTAACTCGGGATGCCTTTGAGATACCAAACGTGAGCTACTGGAGCTGCTAATTTGATAAATCCCATCCGGTGACGGCGGACCCGAGATTCAGTGACTTCAACACCGCATCTTTCGCAAACAATGCCTCTATGGCGAACTCGTTTGTACTTCCCACAATGACATTCCCAATCTTTTGCAGGCCCAAAAATGCGCTCGCAAAACAAGCCATCCATTTCAGGTTTCAAAGTCCTATAATTTATTGTTTCGGGCTTCGTCACTTCTCCAGTTATCTGACCGTTGGGTAAAGTTCTCTCTCCCCACTGTCGAATTCTTTCTGGTGAAGCTAACCCGATCTTGACGTAATCAAAGCGTTGTTCTATTTTAGCCATTCTTGACTCCAATTGATAATTTACAGGAGATTATTTGTGGTGGTTTATCTTTTTTCTGTGTTTTTTTTACGGCTTAAATCAATCTTATACTCCTTTATATGTGATATTGTTTTTAATATCATAGATGACACTTGAGGAGACTCTTAAGTCATCAGCTATTTTAGAGATAGATTCTCTATCTCTAATCCTTTTTCGTACCTCAAGAGCTTGCTCGAAAGTCAATTTCCGGTCGAGATATCCACCCATGCGAGGAACTGGAACCTCTTGGTCTTCTTCCTTCCAAGTGACGTGATACTTAATATCATGTATGGTTTTGCGACCCACACCATATTCCTGAGCTACATCCTTCACTCTCTCTCCTGCGGCTAGTTTTTGCCGAATTTCTCGCACCTTTTCCCAGTCTAATTTTGCCTGGGAAAGGGGATGACTTTTGCCTTGAGTGCGTCCTTTCTTAGAAGCATCTAATGAATTTTGAGTGCGAGTACCACCCCAAAGGTGTTCTGGATTAATACAACTGGGATTGTCGCAGGTATGACAAGCATCTATCGAAGTAGGAATTTCACATCCTAATTTCTCAGCTAAAACAGCACGAGTAACTGATTTCGATTTCCCATTTTTCCAGTATCGGCCATAGCCTTGACCGTCCTTTGAGCCTTGGAAAATGATGCAGCCGCTGTCTTGAATTTCTCCTAAAAAACAGGGCGAAACTGTAGTGTAGTTATCGGGAATATTTGTCTGAAGTATCTTAGTAATAGTTTCATGTTGTACTCCATACTCTTTTGCTAGGTGGTTCTTGATGGTTCCAGATAAATATTTAGTCTGAATTTCCCGTAGTTGTGCGATCGACAATATGCCAATACCGGGAATACTTTTGCGTCTGGGAGTTTTGCGATCGCGCCCAATCATCTGCCCGGTATTCTCAGCAGCAGTACCTACTACCAGATGTGCCGGGTTGATGCAGCTTCGATTGTCGCAGGTATGGCAAGCAAAATAACCGGAATCGAGGAATCCTGCTATTTTTGATTCGAGGACTAATCGGTGGACTAATACCGTTTTGCCATTGAGCCACTTGCGCCCGTAACCGTTGCCAAACTTGCCCCCTTGCCAGTTAATACAGCCAGTCTTAAGGTCAAATTCTCCTTCAATTCCCGGTACAACTGTTACAATAGTCACGTCAGCGTCTCTCCTCTTAAGAGCGTTGATTCGCCTCAGCAGTGTTCGTACCACTGCTGAGGCATTTTAATTTGAGATTGTCGATTAAAGATTTTAGATTGAATGCTGTCAAAAAAGCTTGAATCTAAAATCTTTAATGCCTAATCCTCGTCCAGTTCGTCGCGAGAAAGGGATTCGTAAGTAGGCCGGGAGGGCGATCGCTTGCCCCCAGCATCCGCCATCAAATCCACCTCAACGTGCTCGCTGCCCTCGTCGGACGTATTCACCTTGTGCACGGCAATATCCAAACACAAAGACTGCAACTCCCGCATCAGCACCTTGAAAGATTCCGGCGTACCGGGGCGCGGAATAGCTTTGCCTTTAACAATGGCATTCAGCGCTTCATTCCGCCCCTGCATATCGTCCGACTTGACAGTCAGCAACTCTTGCAAAGTATAAGCTGCGCCGAACGCTTCCAGAGCCCAGACTTCCATTTCTCCGAACCGCTGACCCCCCTGCTGCGCTTTGCCGCCCAAAGGCTGCTGCGTTACCAGGGAGTAAGGGCCTGTGCTGCGGGCGTGGATCTTATCGTCTACCAAGTGGACCAGCTTCAGCATATAGGCGATGCCGACTGTGATGGGGCGATCGAACGGTTCCCCTGTTCTGCCATCGTAGACAATAGTCTTGCCGGGGTGCTTTTCGTTAAACACCCAAGGCTTGCCGGTTTTTTCGCGCGCCTCCTGCAGCTTGCCGTGTACGGTTTCCCGCGACTTTTCAGCGCCGTGCATTTCATCAAAAGGCACCATCTTGAACCGCATCGACAGATTTTCGCCGGCCCATCCTAGCAAGCACTCAAAAATCTGACCTACGTTCATCCGCGACGGTACGCCCAAGGGATTGAGCACTATATCAACGGGAGTCCCGTCTGGTAAGTATGGCATATCCTCCATCGGCAGAATCCGGGACACAATACCCTTATTTCCGTGGCGGCCGGCCATTTTGTCGCCGACTTGAATCTTCCGCTTTTGAGCTACGTAGACGCGGACGACCATGTTGGCGCCGGGAGGCAGTTCGTCGCCCTGTTCGCGGGTAAACACCCGCACGTCCACCACGCGACCTTTTTCGCCGTTAGGGACGCGGAGGGAATTGTCGCGCACGTCGCGGGCTTTTTCGCCGAAGATTGCCCTCAGCAGTTTTTCTTCCGGCGGTTGGTCGGATTCGCCCTTGGGGGTGACTTTGCCGACTAGGATGTCGCTGGCTTCTACCCAGGCACCTTTGCGGATAATGCCCTGTTCGTCTAGCTGGCGCAGCGCGTCTTCGCCGACATTAGGAATTTCGCGGGTGATTTCTTCGGGGCCGAGTTTGGTTTGGCGGGCTTCGATTTCGTATTTTTCAATGTGGATCGATGTGTAGACATCTTCATACACCAAACGCTCGCTAATTAGCATGGCGTCTTCGTAGTTGTAGCCTTCCCAAGGCATATAAGCTACGAGGATGTTGTGGCCAAGAGCGAGTTCTGCCCCTTCAGTGGAGGAACCGTCGGCGAGAACTTGACCGGCAACTACTCGATCGCCCTCATAAATCAGCGGACGCTGGTTTAAACAAGTATCTTGGTTAGAGCGCTGATATTTTTGCAGTTCGTGTTCGATGCAGCCAGCATATTTTTGCTTCCAAACCGAGGGCTGTTTGACTTTGAGATCGTCGTATTCCCGAATCAGGAAATGTTCTTCGCTGGAATTCGATTCGGCATCCACAGCTAGGGGTTTGACAATAATCCGGGTGGCGTCGATGTAAATTACCTCACCGTTAATCCGGGAAACCACAACCATCCCGGAATCTCGGGCTGCCTGAGCTTCCAAGCCCGTACCGACTAGGGGCCGTTCTGGTTTCAGTAGCGGCACAGCTTGCCGCTGCATATTCGATCCCATCAGAGCTCGGTTGGCGTCGTCGTGTTCCAGGAACGGAATCAGCGATGTCGCTACGGAGACGATTTGCACGGGCGAAATCGCCATGTAGTCCACCTGCATCGGAGTGGTGGTAGTAAATTCTTGGCGGTAGCGGACGGCTACGGTTTCGCCCAAGAGGTTGTTGTTTTCGTCGAGGCTGATGTCTCCGGGGGCGACGCGCAAATCGTCTTCTTCATCGGCTGTCATGTAAACGGGGGCTTTGTCGCGCAGCACCTGTCCTTTTTCTACTGGATAGAAAGGAGTTTCGATGAACCCGTAGGAGTTGACGCGGGCGTGGGTTGCCAAGGAACCGATCAGACCGGCGTTGGGGCCTTCTGGTGTTTCGATCGGGCAAATCCGACCGTAGTGGGACGGGTGAATGTCCCGCACCGCAAACCCGGCGCGTTCCCGAGTCAGACCTCCAGGACCCAAAGCGGAAAGCCGGCGTTTGTGCGTCAGTTCTGCCAGAGGGTTGGTTTGATCCATGAACTGGGATAGCTGGGAGGAACCGAAGAATTCCTTGATTGCTGCTACCAGAGGTTTCGGGTTGACCAGAGAAGCGGGGCTGAGGGAGTCGGCATCCGAGACGGTCATTCTTTCGCGGATAATCCGTTCTAAGCGGTTGAGACCGACGCGCACTTGGTTTTGCAGCAGTTCTCCGACACTGCGGACGCGGCGGTTGCCTAAGTGGTCGATGTCGTCTGTCGAACCGATGTCGAATTCGAGGTTGATTAAGTAGTCGATCGCCGTCAAGATATCTTGCGATGTCAGCACCCGCATCGTATCCGGGACTGTCAAGCGCAGTTTTTTGTTGAGTTTGTAGCGGCCGACTCTCCCCAAATCGTAGCGTTTGGGGTCGAAGAAGCGGGAGTTGAGGAGCTGTTCGCCGCCCGCTACGGTGGGGGGTTCGCCTGGACGGAGTTTGCGGTAGAGCTCCATCAAAGCTTCTTCTTCGCCAAATTGTCCTTCTTTCTCGATCGTTTTTTGGAAGTATTCCGGGTGCCGCAGGGAGTCGTAGATTTCGCCGTCGGTGAGTCCGAGGGCTTTGAGCAGCACCTGGGCTGAGAGTTTGCGGGTTTTGTCGATTCTGACCCAGACTAAATCGTTTTTATCTGTTTCAAATTTCAGCCACGCACCTCGGTTGGGGATAAGCGAGGCGTTATACGAACGGCGACCGTTTTTGTCGGTTTCTGATTTGTAGTACACCCCGGGCGATCGCACGATTTGGTTGACAATCACCCGTTCGGCGCCGTTGATAATGAAAGTGCCGCGCTCGGTCATCAAGGGCAAATCGCCGATGAAGACTTCTTGTTCTTTGATTTCCCCTGTTTCTTTGTTAATCAGGCGGGTGGGTACGTACATTTGCACCGAGTAGGTGCTGTCCCTGCGCTTGGCTTCGTCCACGTCGTATTTTGGGCGCTTGAGTTTGAAGTCTTTGCCCATGAAGTGGAGTTCCAGCTTGCCCGTGTAGTCTGTAATCGGGGAGAAGCTGTCGAGTTCTTCGATCAGTCCGGCTTCTAGGAACCAGCGGAAACTTGCCCGCTGGATTTCGATCAGATCGGGCAAGGTGAAGGCGAATTCTGTGTAATCTTTAGTGGTCATGGGTGTCCTTTTTCCGCAGTGGCTCTAGCTTTTTACATGGCGCCAAGGCTGGGCTTTTTTACCTTGTTGCGTTTTTTTGAGGGATTGTGTGAGAGAATTTATATGATGTTTTCGATCGCCTGCCAACTGCTGCAACGGTTATTATTGCTGGTGGCTCGCAGTATTTTTGTGCGGATTTTAGTTTCGATCGAGATGCTTTTAGCTCCGATCTCGTGGTATCCCGGGGTGAATTCCCTACACTTTTGACTCCTAAAATTGACTTGACAGCTATTGCCAAATTGCTGAGGTTCCAAGTTTCTTCTGATGTGTAAGTTTGAGTGTGTAAGTTTGAGGTATTGCGTGAAGTTTTGGCCGCTCCCGAAGGTTAGCGTACTCGCGTTGTGTTGGCATTTCCGGGGCGACATCGCAGTCGTGGATAGTAAGCCAACGCCCGATCGGTCGGTTCTTTTTATTATAGGACGCAAATCCGATCGCAGCAGGCAACGCCAAAAGAATCTCCAATAAAGGATGAATCCGGTTTTTCTGGCAGGATATAAATGGGATTCTCTCTATCGCTGGCCCCTAAATCGACCTGTTTTCCTCGTTTCTCTGTTCTTCTATAGCTAAACTGAAAAACCGAATAGCTGACACGCATTTTCGGTTGTCTGCTGGGACAAAGTTAAGAGAGAAACTCCTCTCAATTTAGCAACTTGCTCGGCTACGTAGTAGACGTAGGCTGGTTCGTTGCGTTTTCCCCGCTGGGGTACGGGGGCGAGAAAAGGGCAATCTGTCTCGACTAGGATGCGATCGCTATTTACCATACAAGCTGATTCTTGTATTTGCAAGGCTTTTTTAAAGGTGACTGTGCCGCTAAAACTGATGTAGAAACCCAGGTCTAAAAACCACTGGGTTTCTTCGGGTGTGCCTCCCCAGCAGTGCATCACCCCGCGCACTGGCCCGCGAGTCTGCCAAAAGTTCCTCAGCATTTGGGCCATTGGGGCGGCGGCGTCGCGACAGTGGATAATGACTGGTTTGTCAAGTTGCTGGGCGATTTCAAGCTGTGCCTCAAACACTTTAAACTGGTGTTCTCGATCGTCAGCTTTATAAAAGTCCAGTCCGGTTTCGCCGATCGCCACTACCCTAGAGTCCGAACTTGCTAATTCCCTAATCTGGCTCGCAGTCTCGTCTTTCCACTTGTCGGCATCTAGGGGGTGGAGTCCCACCGCAAAGGAGACTTCGGCAAACTGATTGGCGATTGCTTGAATTCCGGCAAACTCTTCTGGCTCTACACAAGAATGAACCAGCCGAACTACACCAGCTTCGCGCCAGCGTTCTCGAATGGCTTCTAACTCAGATTTGTAGGTTTCAAAGTTGATATGAACGTGAGTGTCGATGAGCTGCATGGGGGAAGCAGATTAGAGGTGATACGGGAGAGTCCTGGTGGGTGAGGTATGAGGGCGAGAGGGCGAGAGTGGGGGAGTGGGAGACTGGAAGCAAGTGGGAGACTGGGAGAGGGGGAGACTGGGAAAAATCTTTCCTCTTCCTTTTTCCCTCAGTATCCATCCGTTAAATCGCATACACCATCCGTTGCCGAACTTCACGCTTGACTTCTTCCCTCAAAATCGATTAAATCCGTTAAATCCCGTACACAATCCGTTGCCGAACTTCCTTCTGTCTTAAGATGCTACCGAGGATGCTTCGTGCGGCTTGAGGGTTCTTGCCAAGCGGGACTTTTTGCGAGCGCCGTTGTTGCGGTGGAGTACACCTTTTTTGACAGCTTTGTCGATTTTGCTGTATGCCTCAGACATTCGCTGCTGGACTTCTTGCATTAATTCCGGGCTCGGAGCTGCGGCGTACTTGTCAACTGTCGCAAAATACTTTTTCATCAAAGTTTTGACCGCTGACTTGTAAGATTTGTTGTACAAGCGGTTGCGTTCGGCGATTTTGACTCGTTTGACGGCGGACTTAATATTAGCCATAGTTCAGTTGCTGGAAGTAGGTATTCATTGATACACCCTAGTCTCAAGACAGTCTCAAGACACGGGGATTTTGAAGGACAACCTTTTCGGGATCGATCCGCAAAAAGCTTGATTTTAAAAGGCTGAGTCAGACAGCCACTCTCCATTCGCTCAGATAGATTTGAGTCTGTGGGTATTTTTTGGCGATCGCCCGCGCAATAATTTTTTATTGACTCATTTAACTGCCTGCTTTTTACCCCTGACGATACCCAAAGGTATGACACTGGTGTTACGAAGGCGTTTTGCGGTGTTTCCACCGTCACGAGTTAAAGTCATGGTTTCTTGCGCGCAATTTTCAAGTATACAATAATTTGGCGTTTTTTTATAAAAAAATTATCAGGTGTTGGAAAAACTAATATAGCATCTATTCTGCAAAGAATGTGATTCCCTGAAAAATCCAAGTTAAGCTATAACAAAGAGTACGGGTTATTTGGGGTTCGGCAAGAAGCACTTACCGAAGGTAGAAGGCAGAAGGTAGAAGGTACAAGGTAGCCGGAGCAGAAGGTAGAAGGTAGAAGGTAGAAGGCAGAATCAAAATTCTCCCGCTTGCACACTCTCCCCCTCACTCACTCTCGGGCTCGGACACTCTCCCCCTCTGGGATCGAACCCTCTCCCTCCGCACCCGGTTTTATGGCGCACAATTCCTCAGAAAGGTTGTGACTTGTCCTCAGTGTTGCAAAATCCTCGACAGAGATTTAAACGCTCCACTGAAGCCTTTGCAAATGCCGCGAGTCTCGCGGTTTAAGCTTGTGGACTGGTGGTGACCTACTTCTGCAGGAAATCGAGCGCCACAAAAATCCCCAATTGTCAAGCAAATGTTAGTGAATTTATAGACGGCATTCCTAATCTCCATGCTGCGAATCATTACTCAGTGGGTTGAGGCACAAGCTGAACTGCGACGAATCTGCGATCGCACCCATGACGAACTTGTTGTTCACAAAGAAGCCACCGTGCGGGAGGTGCTGCAAGCTGTAAGGCGCAGAGGCGATCAGGCTGTGCTGCACTACACTGCTGAATTTGACCGCATGACCCTAAATGTGGAAGATTTACGGGTGAGCGGCGCCGAATTGGATGCTGCTTACCAGCAGGTGTCGAAAGAATTATTAAATGCAATCCGGCTGGCTTGCAAACAGGTAGAGGCGTTTCACCGACAGCGCGTCCCAAAGTCTTGGGTGCAGTTTGGTGATGACGAGATTGTTTTGGGCAAACGCTACACCCCGGTCGATCGAGCGGGAATTTACATTCCTGGCGGTCAGGCGTCCTATCCGAGCTCGGTGATCATGAATGCGGTTCCTGCGAAGGTCGCCAAGGTGCCGAGACTGGTGATGTGTACTCCCCCCGGACAGGAGAAGAAAATGAATCCTGCGGTGCTGGTAGCGGCTCAGGAAGCGGGAGTTGATGAGATTTATCGGGTAGGCGGGGCGCAGGCGATCGCGGCTTTGGCCTACGGTACGGAAACTATTCCGAAGGTGGATTTAATTACTGGGCCCGGGAATATTTACGTCACCCTGGCTAAAAAACTGGTTTACGGGACTGTGGGGATCGATTCTCTGGCAGGCCCGTCGGAAGTGTTGATTATTGCTGATGGTTCGGCGAATCCTGTGCACGTGGCTGCGGATATGTTGGCTCAAGCTGAGCACGATTCGATGGCGTCGGCAATTTTGCTGACGGCGGATTCGGTGCTGGCTAGGAAGGTGGTGGCTGAGGTAGACAGACAGTTGGCAAATCACCCGCGCCGAACTTTAACAGAAAAGGCGATCGTCAACTATGGTTTAGTCGTGGTAGTTGACTCGCTCAAAGCGGCAGCGGAACTCTCTAACGAGTTTGCCCCCGAACACTTGGAATTGCAAGTTGCAGATCCTTGGGCTTTGCTCGACCAAATTCGCCACGCTGGGGCGATTTTCTTGGGCTGCTCGACGCCGGAAGCTGTAGGTGATTATTTGGCGGGCCCGAATCACACTTTGCCGACTTCTGGGGCTCCGCGCTATGCGTCGCCGCTGGGTGTCGAAACTTTTATGAAGCATTCGAGTTTGATTCAATATTCGCCTGCTGCACTTAAGAAGGTGAGTAGGGCGATTAATGTTTTGGCCGAAGCTGAGGGGCTTCCTTCTCATGCTGATTCGGTGCGGCTGCGGACTGACAATGAGGGAAAGAGTGATTTTTAGATGGTAGATTTGAGATTGGCGAGCGAGATTTAAGTAGATGAGCCGGAAAATACATAAGTAGTCAAAAACGAGTGAAACGCAGTCAAACGAAGCAATTCGCTGGCGATTACGGTAGCTTTACATTCTGTGACAAGCGGCAAAGTTTATGTGCACCTACCTACTTACGGACTGCGGGTTTAAGAAACCCGGTTTCTTCAAGTATCTGGCTTGAATGACGCAATTATGTTAAGAAACCGGGTTTGTGCGTAGGTAATGATGATGTTGGTGGGAAGCGCGAAATTGTGGAAAGTAGGCGACAATCAAGGAGAAATTTAAAGTCTACTATCTGAGATTTAAAGGTGCATGGTATTGAATACTATTTTGGTAGCGATCGACAAGTCAGAGTTTGCAGAACAGGTTTTGCAAGCTGTGGGGCAATTTCGGCTAGAACCGACGGCAAAGGTGATTCTAGTTCATGTTGTGAGTTCTGGTACGTCGGATTTTGACGCGGTGGTCGATAGACCTCACGGTCAGGGAGATGAGATTGCTTACCGAGAGGTGGAGAAGTTACTGCAATCTTATCAGGAAAAGTTGCCTTGCCAGAGCGATTTGGAAATTGTGTCCGGGGAGCCAGCAGAGGAAATTTTGCGTTTGGCTAATATTTATAAAGCGGATTTAATTGCGATCGGCTGTCGGGGTTTGACTGGTTTAAAGCGAATTTTGGAGGGTTCAGTGAGTGCTGAGGTTGTGGCTGAGGCTCATTGTTCGGTGTTGGTGGTGCGGGCGAGATGAGCGGGAAAACCCCATAACCGCTGCAATGGGTAGAGTAGATATTAACCCAATTGCTGCAATCCCTTACTGTGCAAATTCTGCTCGATGTGCTGCATTTCCTTCATATCCTCACCCGCAACTATCCCGTAAATTTCCGTGTAGATTTTCCCGTATTTAACCTTCTCTAAAGCTGACAAGATTATCAAGTCCTTGCGATCGAGTTCGGGTTTCAGGGTGACAAGAATCGATTCCAATGTCCCGTCCATTCGGCAGTCACTGGAATATTTAGCCACCTCCTTTCCTAGCCCCAGTAAGGTATGGCGCTGCACACAAAGCGGAGTCGAGCCATTAACTCGGAAATTGGCATCGATCGCATACAACAGTCCCTCAGAGTCTTCCAGCACGTCGAAGCCAATAACGCCGAAATAACCCTGTTGGTGAGCATATTTACCAATAGCGGCAATCATCTCAAAAAACCTACTCATGTCGGTTTCGCGGTAGTGAATCAGTCCCCCTAAATAGCTGCCCTCTGGGGTAACAAGTTGGCTCGTAGTGCCGATGAGCCTGATATTTCCTGTTTTGCTTACATAGAACTGCACGCAATAGTTCTGCACTTCATTCTTGACGAATTCCGAGACAATAATCGTATCCAGCAACTTAATATCGAGATATTTCCTCACTTCCTGCAAGCAGTAGTTCAGATCGCTGGCGCTTTTGATAATATAAGTGCCTTCTCCAGAAAGTCCGTGGGATGTTTTAATCAAGTAGGGGAATTGCTCTGGTAACTGAATGCTTTCGAGATTGACTTCGTGCAGATTGTAGCTTTGGTATTTCGGACATTGCACGCCTAATTCTGCTAGCGTTGCTTTGCTGAGCAAGTGGTAGTGGATGTCGGGATGGACGGCGTGTTTTTCGGGTTTGAGATTGTCGAAGGGAAATAGAGTGAGGAGTTTGTCAAAGCGATCGCTTACGCTGAGCTCTTCGAGATAAGTTGAGCAGTCTATCATCTCCATACTGCTGTAGCTGAAGCCAAAATGCTCCCGCCAATAGTCAATCAGGGAGTTCGGCGGCGAATTAATCACAATCCCTGGGATAGCATCGCCTAACACAGCCAGATTTTTCCAAGGTTCCTTCTGGCCAATCTTGTCGAAAGAAGTTTTGGTGGCTTCACTGCTGCCGTCTTGAATAAAGTATTTTTTCCTGTTGGGGTAAGCAGCCCAACTCGCAGTTGCAGGGTAATTTAGGATGAACGCATAACGTGCATCTGTGATGTCTGGAGCAAACAAATCGGAAAGAGAATTACCCTGAAAGTAAGAAAAATCGTATGTTGAGTTCATAATAAACATCCAAGTCGAGTTTGAATTGAAATGTTTTCCCGGCCACTAAGTACCTCGACATAATTAAAAGTAGGGTGGGCAATGCCCGCCCTACAAATTGAAAAAGTGTTTATCTATGTCCAGCTACTTAATACCTAGGAAACAAGATATAGCCTTTCTCAGTAACATGAGGTGCTCTCGATAAGCGGGCATAGGGCATAGGGCATAGGGCATAGGGCATACCTCACCAAGATTGAGAACTGCTATATTAGTTGCGGAATTTTAACTATCTCCAACTAGAGAGAATGCAACCTCAATAATTTCAGCGATGGACGAGTTGTTTTTTCTTAGTAAACACAGCCACCTTGTTCATTTCTGAGGTTCTGTAAGCACAAGCCATGTCCGTTGAATTATTATGCGCCCAGCCAACCCGCCCTTGAGGGTCTATGATGACGCACCCAGCTTCTCCTGCCACCTTAGATGCCAGAGTCTCAATTGCCATCTGTGCTGCTTCGTCTGGGTGTTTGCCGGACGCTAGAATGTCGATCGCCGTCTTAGCCAGAACAAGTGGCATAATCGACTCGCCATCGCCTGTGGTCGAGCAAGCGCCCTGTTCATTTTCAGCAAACAAGCCTGAGCCAATAATGGCGCTGTCGCCGACGCGACCGGCGGGCTTATTCATAGTGCCGCCTGTTGAGGTACCGGCAACTAAAATGCCATTACTATCCAAAGCTACATAACCAACGGTATTGGGGCGGTCAATAACTTCTTTTTCCTCCTCCCACTCTTGCTGTTGCTCATCCGCGATTAAGTCTTCTTTTGCAGACATCTCGGCTCCATTTTCTGCTGCAAAATGTTCTGCGTGATCCGCTACTAAGAACATGGGTTTTTTATCCATAATCTTTCGCGCCACAGAGATGGGATGGCACACGCCTTGAACATTTGCGATCGCTCCCCAAGCTAATGAACCGCCTTCCATCATCGCTGCGTCTAGCTCTACTTCTCCCTTACTGTTGAGAACCGATCCAAAGCCTGCGTTAAATGTCTGGTCAGCTTCCAGAACCCGGATAGCTGCCTCAACAGCTTCTGCTGCTGTGCCCCCGCTTGTGAGTACTGCCCAACCAGCTTCTGCTGCTGCGGTACAGCCTGCATTGTTGGCTGCAACCTTGTCTTCTGATATGGTTTTTGCTCCACCGTGAACAATAATACTCAATACCATAAATTTCCTTTTTTTTATCTTAAAATCTACTTAAAAATTTATTACATTAATCGATTTTTAAGTAGTTTTTTCTGCCTCATAGTTTTATAGATTAGCTGTGTTTAATTTGGGCTTCTTCTATCTTCCGAGATAATTATTTTTGTCGAGCTTTGTGTTCCTTCAGACCTAGCTATTCACGAATTATTAATAGACATCTGACCAAAGTTATGTCAATAGTGTGAGACAATTTGGCTTCGAGTTAGTTAATGAATTTGAAATATTTAGGCAGTAAAGAGGGGGTAAAACTTAAGGCGATGCACTACACCTTAACAGGCAAAATCGGTAAACGTGAAGAATGAGACTTTGAGAGAAAATAAGTGCGATCGGGCTTCACATCACTCTGAGCCTTTATGCTTACCCACCAAAAACTCCCGCAGCCGCCACAAACTAGCCGTTTGCCCCAAATTCAGTGGCAGCAGCCACACTCCCTCCAACCGAGACTGCACCCAACCGTCGCCCCAATACCACTCGTGAAAAATGAAAATGATCTCCCCCTCAAAGAATCTAGCGATCGAGTTTGGGACTTTTATGATTAATCTAAATTGTGTGGCCGGTCTTTGATTTTTGTGCGATTTCTTAAAGTAGACTGACAGCGTTCCCAATAAATTTTAGCGACGGCATCGCCCGGATTCTGACGCCAACACTCGGCAAACAGCCGCCCCGCTTTAGCTAACTTCCCTTCCGAGTAAATTTCCAAAGCTTCGGCAAACAATTCCAGCGTAGCTAACTTGCCCTGTTTAATTTCTGGCGGGTCAACATCAAACACCTCATCCAGGTCACATAGCTGCCATGCCATCAATCATAGCTGACTGAATAATTGTATAAGCCTCTACCCAAGCTTTTTCAGTTTTAGGTGTCCACTCTAAACCCATCTGCGCCTTCAGGGCTTGAATGAGTGCATTGGCCACAACAGGATAATGTTCTACTGAAACGCCATATTTGGCATGAGTTGCACCTAATCCTTTAGCAAAAACATTAATTAACTTAGGTTTCCGTAAATTTTCAATAATTATTTCTAAGCTTTGCCAAAGCTTTTCTTTTTGCTGTCCCATGTTTGTATTCATAAAAAGACTTTTAATCTGAGAAGAACTATCAAAAAGTATTTCATAAAAGTTACTTACAAATTCATCAGATCGAGGTTTAACTAAGGCTAAAGTTCTCTCTAATAGCTCGATATTTAAAGTGATAGTTTTTTGTTCACACCAGTCCAAATAAATTTGGGCAACTTGATCGGAAGGGCAGAAGCTTAAACATTGAACAAAAAATTCTGTAGCTTCGATAAATTTTTGTTGTCGGTATAAGCTCAAACCTCGATCAAATAAATTTTTTGTTGTTAATTTACCTCGCTTTGTTTCAGGAATATCGGCCTCAAAAACTTCATAAATTGTAGATAAGTTTACTTTTCCCTTAACACTAACTTGAGCAATCATCCGCATAGCATAGTTGCTAGGATTAGCTAATTTGTTAAAAGTCTGCTCTGTAATCAGTAAAGCAACACCATAAGTTTTTGTTAATCCTTCCACACGAGAAGCTAAATTCACCGCATCACTAATTACCGTCGTATCCATGCGATTTTGCCCGCCCACAGTCCCTAACATTAAATTCCCAGTATTAATGCCAATGCCAATCTTAATCGGGGCATAACCAGAATTAACCCGCTCTTGATTGTATACTTGAAGTTGATGCAGCATGGCAATACTAGCGTTTACTGCATTATCAGCATTACCGCTAAATAGCGCCATAATTGCATCACCAATATATTTATCAATAAAGCCATTATTTTCAATAATCGCCGATTCCATCCGAGATAAATAAGCATTAATAAACTGAAAATTTTCCTCCGGCGTCATACTTTCCGAAAGGGTAGTGAAGTCGCGAATGTCGGAAAATAGCACCGACATTTCTAACTGCACTTGGTCGCCAAATTCGACATCGACAATGCTGGACTTCTCTAAAAACTGGAGGAATTGATTGGGGACGAAGCGCTCGTAAGCTTTGTTGAGTTGGAACAGTTCATTGGTAAACCTTATTCGCTCTGTTTCGGCTTTTTTGCGCTCCGTGATATCTTGAAAGGCTACAATTGCATAAGAAATATCGTCCTTTTCATCATAGATTGGTGTACCCCAAGCCTCGATCGGAATAATCTTGTTGCCTTGGTGGATTTCCATATCATCAGCGGTGGCATTTTCGCCCCTCAACGCCCGCACACCAGGCAATTCAGCAGAGGGATATTCCTGCTCTGTTCCCGCTTGATAGACTTGATAAACCTCTGGTATTTGCTCGCTGGTGACGTTAGGAATCACTCCTTTACCCAATAATTGAATAGCAGCGCGATTACTATAGTAAGGTTGGCCCGAAGCATCCAGCACTGTCACCCCTACTGGAATAGCTTCTAAAAATTGAGCGAGCCTGTTCTCATTTTCGCGGACTTCTGTATAAAGTTTAGAATTTTGAATCGAAATAGCCACTTGTCCAGATAAAACTTTTAATAATTCCACTCTTTCTGGGGTAAAAGCTCCGGCTGTCAGATTGTTTTCTAGGTAAACAATACTGACAATTTGAGATTGGTTAATCAGCGGCACACATAAAATTGATTTGGGCTGATGCTTTTGGATGTAGGGGTCGTTGGTAAATTGTCCTTTTCGGAAAGCCTCATCCAATACCACGCTTTCTTTAGTGCGGGCTACATAATTGACAATCGCTTTGGAAAGTTCTTGACAGGTTTCAACGGAGATTGACTGCAACACGGTGACTTGTTCGGAATTTATTGTCCCTTGAGCTTCAATTAACAGTTGTCCCTGGCTGGACAAAATCAGATATCCTCGTTGTGCCCCTGCATTTTCCATCAAAATTTTCATCAAGCTAGACAGTAGCTTATCTAGCATAATTTGTCCAGAAATTGCCTGAGAAGCTTTCATCACCGTGGTGATATCTAGATTACTAACCGAACCAATAGCCGTCACAGATGCGGTAGTTTTAGTTTTTTTTATTCCCGATTGAATTGCCTTCAATAACTGGCCATATCGCGTTTCTAAATCTGTTACCTTAGCAGTGGCTCCCCATTGGATATAACAATAATACGCCTCAATCATGTACATTTTGGCAAATTTTTCTTTGCCCCATTCTAGATAAAATTTGGCTGCTAGTTCGTTAGCAAGGGCTTCTTCATTAATGTATTTATTTTCTTTAGCTCCATCAATTGCGCGATCGTACAATTCCATTGCTTCGGTATTTTGCCCCAAAACTCGCGCTGTTTCCGCTGCTACCAAGTCGTATTTGTGTTGATAATTCATCGGAGCATGAACGGCCCATTTTTTCATTTTTTTTTGGTTTTGTAGAATTTTTTTTAGATATTGCTTTTGCTCCCCTCTGTCAGCTTGGGGATACAAAGCGAGGATACTGAGAGACAAGTAAAAATTATTCACGGAAACTACATAAAGTCCGGATGCGGCTTCTGCATATTTGTCAAATAACCTTGAATTTTCCCAGGCTTGCGCGTAGTTTCCGAAGATAAAATTAAGCATATTTTTGGCATTGTAAACCAAACAAACTACCATAAAGCTTTTAGCTTCTATTAAAATTTGGAGGGTTGTGAATTCATTGAAACTCTCCCCAACTAAATTGCATGGTTCGACAGTTTGACCAGACAAATTGAGGGCTGTCTGTCTCTCTACACTTATATACTGTACAGCCATTTCTAGTTGAGATTGCTGCATTAATTTCACATACTCACCAGTCTCCTGTTCAACCAGATCGAGACGATCTCCCATCCACAGTTTATAAGTACAGTATATATTAATAGAATAAGCCGCATATTCCAACTCTCCAGTTTCCATCCCGGTTTTTAAACCTTCCTTGATATCGCCTAATCCTGACTTGAGATCTGTTTTCCATTGTTGAATAAAAGAACCAAAGACTGCATAAACTCTACTTTTGATTGAACGGGATGGAAATTTGTCTAACAGCCTAATTGCCAGTTGACCGAATTGGTATGCCAAACTAATGTCCCCTAGCCTGCACAGAATTACGCCATAATAAACGTAGGCAATACTTGCATAAGGCGAATTGCCATATTTAATGCACAGCTTGACCATCATAAATGTAAGCAGTGGTACCAGTTGGGGTTTAGCCTGAATAGCAGTGCTGAGAATCCCTGATAAAATCCGCATGGCTGCTTGTTTGTCGGGTTCGGTCATTTCTGACAAGTTAGCTAAATCCTCAATTCGTTTCAATCCCAATCTCAGCTTTGTATTAATCAGTCCCACCACAATATTTAGCGCTTTGGGGTTTTGAGGAAAAGAAATGCCTAAGAGTTTCAGCACTTCCAGTCCTGTATTTAGTGCTTCTACAAGTCTATTTTGAGCATTGTAAGACTGGATTTGAAGTTGATAAACATTCACTTTTTCCAGTAGAGTTTTAGCTTTTTGCTGTACGATATCGACCTGTTTGTTTGAATCTTCATAGTTAATGTTTAAATATTCAGATTCGGCTGTTGACTCGTAAATTGCTAACGTTAATTCATACTGACTTTGCCAACAATCCGCTGGCAATAATTCCATACCAACCCGCAAATACCTAACAGCAGATTCATAAGCAGCAGCAGCTTTTGCCTTGCGTCCAGCAGTTAAATTTAATTGTGCCAACTGAGTTTTTTCTGACTGTTGGCTAATCCTGTCAATTCCGACATTCAACTGATTGACAAGATCAAATATTTTTTCTTCTAGCTTTTCGGGTGGAGTATTCTGTAACAGTAATTGACCTATTTTTAAATGGGTAGATTGCTTTTGGTTTTCTGGAATTAGCGAATATGCCGCTTGCTGAACGCGATCGTGCAGAAACTTATAAGTTGGATTAGCAACAGACCCAGGAGGGAATTGAGCATCTGTTTGAAGGAAGCATTTATAGCCTTCCGTAATGGGTAAAAGGAGTCCTTCTTGCAATGCTATCCAGAGTGATGATGCAGTTTGTTCTGGTAATTCTTCGCTGACTACTGCCAATGTCTCTAAATCAAACTGCGCCCCAATGCAAGCAGCCAGTTTTAGAACATCCTGAGTTTCGGCAGGCAACTTCTGCAATTGCACCGCCATAAACTCCACCACATCCGAGGCGTGGGTAAGTCTAGCTTGAGCAATATCGCACTGCCACCCCCCTTTACTTCCCCCCTTACTAAGGGGGGATACAGGGGGGTCAAAAATAATTTGACCATCTTCATGTAACGCCTTGAGGAATTGAGTCGAGAAAAAGGGATTACCTTTGGTTTTTTGATAAACCAATTCTGTCAGGGGCCCGGCTAAAGATAAATCGCAAATCAGTGTATCTGCTACCAACTGATTGAGATCTGCTAAACTCAACGGTTGCAGGGTAATCGTATTCACCACTGCTCCAGACTTCACAATCTCATCCACCGTCAGCATAAACGGATGAGCAGCGGACACCTCATTATCTCGATAAGCACCCAATACTAACAGATGCCCCGTATCCTGCATTAACAGTTGTAATAACTTCAAAGATGTCCCATCCGCCCACTGCAAATCGTCCAAAAACATCACTAAGGGATGTTCTGCAGTAGTAAATACTTGCACAAATTTCTGCATCAGCAGATTAAAGCGATTTTGTGCTGCACTCCCCGACAGTTCTAGTGCAGCCGGTTGAGCGCCAATGATGCGTTCTAACTCAGGAATCACCTCAATCAGCACTTGCCCACTCTCGCCTACTGCTATCAGAATCTTGGTTTTCCAGGTTTGTAACTGAGCATCTGATTCTGATAATAACTGCCCCATCAATTCCCGAAATGCTTGCACAAAAGCACTGAAGGGAATATTTCGCCCAAATTGGTCGTATTTGCCTTTAATAAAATAGCCCCTAACTCGGGCGATCGGCTTGTGGACTTCGTTCACCACTGCGGTTTTACCAATCCCAGAAAAGCCAGCTACCAGCATCATTTCGGCGCTACCTGTACTGACTCGTTCAAAGGCTGATAATAGATTAAAAACTTCATTTTCCCTGCCGTATAACTTTTCGGGAATCAGGAAACGGTCGGTAATATCCCGTGTTCCCAAGGCAAACTCCTCAATATTACCTGTTGCTTGCAATTGAAAAAGACAAGTTTCTAAATCCTGCTTGATTCCCAAGGCAGTTTGATAGCGGTTTTCGGCATTTTTTGCCATTAGTTTACTGACAATTTGCGATACAATTAGGGGAATTACTGGCTCGATTTCGTGCGGTGGAACTGGCTGTCTGGCAATGTGGCAGTGAACTAGCTCTAAAGCGTCTTCTGTCTCAAAAGGCAATTTTCCTGTCAGCAATTCGTAGAAGGTGACGCCGAGCGAGTAAAAATCAGCTCGATAATCGAGAGAGCGATTCATTCTGCCGGTTTGTTCTGGTGAGATGTAAGCAAGGGTTCCTTCCAGAATGCCGGGGTTTTTCAGGGTTGGTGTTTCTCGGCTTAGCTGAGTGGAAATGCCAAAGTCGATAATTTTTAATTGTTCCGTTTCCGGGTTGTAAACAATATTAGAAGGATTAATCTGTTTGTGGATAATATTGGCGGTGTGAATTTGCCCTAATGCTTCTGTGGTGGCGAGCGCAATTTGCAAAAATTCCTCCAGAGTAAACTTTCGCTGCTGCATCCAAATTGTCAAGGATTCGCCGCCAAAGTCCTCTACAAAAATCACGAGACTGTTTTGGTATTTTTGCAAGTCATAGACTCGCACGACTCCCGCCTCTTTCAGCTCTTGGGTGATGCGGTATTCGGTGCGGTAGCGCACCAATTCTTGAGGTGTGGGGTAGCTTTCTTTGAGGAGTTTGAGGATAATCGGCTGGTTATCTGCTTCCCGAATCGCCCGGTAAACCAGAGAGTTGACACTTTCGTAAAGAACCGCCACAACCGCAACGCCTGGAATCGAGAGCATATTGATTTTTATGGTAAAAATTAACGCGCAGTCAAAACGCACCAGCTTTCTGTAGAAGATAGCACGTTAGAAAGGCAAAAATTTTGTTTTTGTAACAAATGTTTAGTTTTTCGGGTAAGCTGTTTCGCATTTAAATTGTGATAATAGCATTTCCTTTGTTTTTAAGTTTCCGTCCCCATTTGATAACCAATT
>NZ_JAUBSF010000184.1:0-3554 GCF_036704615.1 Microcoleus sp. K4-B3 | reverse complement strand
GAAGTTATTGCTTCTTTGACGGGATGGGAATTTATTTTAGAGGCTATATCTGTAGCAGAACTTTAGGAATTTGGTATGAGAGGATAAACTTCTAGGTTTGTTAATGGCACGGCGAACACTCCAAGCTTCTACACAAGGTCTTAAAGACATCCGAAAAGCCTTGAAACGAAAACAAGGAGGACAAACTTACCTGGCTGGTGCTGTGGGTTGTTCTGGACAAACCATCTGGAGTTTGCTGCAAGGCAACCCAATTGATTGCGATGTTTTCATGAATGTATGCACACAGCTAGAGATCGAGTGGGAAGACATTGCTGAACCGGAAGCAGCAGAACCATTGCAAAACAAAGACTCTAATCTCGATGCGTTAGTTCAGGAGGTACGATCGCGCCTCCATGATGACATCCAACGCTTACATGGCACGATGCCACTTTGGGGTGTCGATGGTTGGGTACCCTTGGGTGATTTGTTTGTGGATGTCAATATTCTGGAGAAACTGAGCAGTAGTCGTAAGTCGGAATTCCATGATTTGTGCCAAGATTTCAGCAACAATCCCAGCTATCGCAGTTTAGATCGCATTGGCTTGGGCAGGGAACAGGAACGAGTGTCAGGCTTAGAGGTACTCGCGAAGAATACAAACCTGATGGTGGTGGGCAAACCGGGTTCGGGAAAAACCACGTATTTGCAACGAGTGGTGACAGAGTGCAATGCAGGAAAATTACAAGCGCACCGGATTCCGGTTTTGATTAGGCTGCGGGATTTTGTGAAGGATGGACGTGAGGTAGCCTATGCCCTAAAGCCTTATTTAGAGAAGTGTTGGCACTTATCAGATGCAGAAAGCCTAATAAAGCAAGGTCGGGTGCTGGTTCTGTTGGATGGCTTAGATGAGGTGACGGGGGAGGATGGAAAGAATATCACCAACGAAATTAAGAAGTTTGCTCGTGACTATCCGCAGGTGCAAGTAATTGTGACGTGTCGAACGCAGAGTCAGGAGTCGCGGTTTGAGCGGTTTGATTATGTGGAAGTTGCGGATTTTAATGAAGGTCAGGTGCGATCGTTTTCAGAACATTGGTTTAAGGCAGTGATAGGGGATGAGTTGGTGGGACTGACGAAGGCACAGGAGTTTCTGGAGCAGCTTTTTAGAGAAGAGAATAAGTCGATTCGGGAGTTGGCGATTACTCCGATTTTGCTGAGTTTGACCTGTGCAGTATTTCATCAGACTGGGAAGTTTTACTCGAAGCGATCGAAGCTTTATGAAGAGGGCTTGGAGTTGCTACTGGAGCAGTGGGACAAGTCGCGGGAGATTGAGCGAGATGAGATTTATCGAGATTTGTCAGTGGAGCGAAAGTTGGAGTTACTGAGTTATCTAGCGGTGAAGAAGTTTGAGCAGACGCAGTATGTGTTGTTTGAGCAGACGGAGATTGAAGGATATATTACTGAGTTTTTGGGGATTGGGCAGCGAGATAGTCGCGCGGTGTTGAGGGCGATGGAAGCGCAGCATGGGTTGTTGATTGAGAGGGCGCAAAAGGTGTGGTCGTTTTCGCACCTTACGTTTCAAGAGTATTTGGTAGCTAAATATGTTGTTGATAATAGAGCCACACAAGAAGAAGTTTTCCAACAGTTAGAAGTTTACATTACAAAATCTCAGGGGCGAGAAGTCTTTTTATTGACATTACAGTTATTAGACAATGCTGACAATTTTTTGCAGGCGATGAAATGCAAGATCGATTCTATTCTTGCAAAAGATTCACAACTTCAGCAGTTTCTTAACTGGGTCAATGAGAAATCTCAGTCGGTGTCACATCTTTATAAAACTGTGGCTATACGTGCTTTTTACTATGCTATAGCCTATGATTCCCCAGGCTACTTCTTTAAGATCAATAGAGATCAAATGACCAGCAATTATGTCTTTGATATTGATTTAGCGCTTGTTACCGCTCTTTTCTTTGCTGAAGCGCTTACCTCTAACCAAAACATAATCAATGCTTTCCGAGGTAACTTTGACAAAACCAGAACCCTGGCATTTAAACTTGGATTTACTCCCGGATTTCAAGTTGGAGCAACAAATAGCGATGACTATGAAAATTTGCTAGCCAAGGATATGAGTGATTCTCTCAATCGCGCTTGCATCCATGCCGCCAATTTTAAACCTCAGCTAGAGAAACCTCTGAAAGAACTTCTAGAATATTTACATAAATTTGATATAGTTCCCGATCTCCTTAATTTTTTAGAAACCGAGAGTAAAATAGATGCCCGTCGAGAGTGGTGGCGGGATGAAGGAAAAGCATGGACTGATCGGCTTAGAGAATTAATAGTCAAACATCAAAATGTGGGTCATAACTGGGGCTTCAATCCTGAACAAAAAGAATTACTTGAGTGTTACTGCGATGCCAATGAGTTATTAATAGATTGTCTTAATAGCAGTTGTGTGGTGAGTAATGAAGTGAGAGAGGCAATTGAAAATACTTTGCTATTACCGATCGCCGAAATCGAAAAACGTAAATATGAAAAAACAGATTAGGGCAATTTTTGGACGATCGCCCTGTGCTATCATAGAATACAAAACTTATTGAGTCGAATTATATGACCACAATAACTACAGTAACAACAGCCTCCCAACTGGCTGATTACTACATCTGGTTCGCGAATGACGTAGGCTCCTACCTCAGCAACCACAAGCTACAAAAACTATTGTACTATGCCCAAGCATGGTATCTAGCCTTTGAAGATACACCGCTTTTTGATGAAGATTTTGAAGCCTGGGTGCACGGGCCGACTATCCCGGCTTTATTTTACGAATACAAAGAACAATTTGGGTTTAAGCCAATTCTTAAAGAAGTCGAAAAACCCGAATTTCCACAGGAAGTACAAGAGTTTTTAGACGAGTTATCCGACGAGTATTTCTTTTGCGATGCTTATGAGTTAGAATTGATGGTGCGACGCGAAGACCCTTGGATTAAGGCGAGAGGTGACTTGCCAAAAGATGAACCTTCTCATGCTATTATTACGAAGGAATTAATGAGAGAATTCTACAAAACCCGTGTCATCGAAGAAACTTAAAAAAGCAGATATACGCCGCCAGCAATCTTTATCTACCATCAAGCGTCTCGATGTACAAATACCCGAAGGAATTAGTTTTTCTTTCAGGTATTATCAGGATGATAAAGATAAATTTTCACTTGCCGATCGAGATTCTAGATATCTAGCATCTCTATTGAGAAGGCTGCGCGATTTATCACAATTGAAATCTCAAGAAATTATCAATAATCAGAGTAAAAGCCTGCGCTGTCATGGAATAGTCTGGCAAGATACAACTGAACCTAATGGCTTCGGCATTCCCAATGAAGATCAGCTAGTAAATATCCCCTACCAGTTTCAAATATCTGCTAATGAATACGGCAGGGTGCATGGATTTTTTAGTGAAAATATTTTTTATATTGTCTGGTTAGACCCAGACCACAATCTTTACAGTTGAAATTATTATACTGTAGTTTAGACTAAATAAAGATGAGAACGGTGGCTTTCAGAAGAACTAGAGCCACCGCGCCGGGAGAGAA
>NZ_JAUBSF010000055.1:0-46479 GCF_036704615.1 Microcoleus sp. K4-B3 | reverse complement strand
TATCTCCTATGAAGGCGATAGCGCTATCGTTACTTTGTCCGGTAATAGCCGGGTAAGTGTCGCGTAAATGTATCAGACAGGATTGTAGGCAAAAGCTAAAAAATCCCTTTCTGAGAGATTTGTGCCCCTCCTGGAGGCACTGCGAGGCTCAGCAAGCGGGTTTTTTAGCTCACCGAAATGAAAACCGCGATCGGAAAGCGTCGGGGCGATCGTCCGTTGGCGTAGCGATATAAGTAAAAAAAACTTGTAAAAAAAACTTAGCCGACTGCCTGCGGCGCTGCCTCAATTGCCTGATCCCGCGAGGATCGTTGACGAACCCTAATCTCTGCTTGCAGTGCGTGATTGACTTGGGCTAGTTTCATTGTCCGCTTCTGAAATTTGGCATTTAATAGCTGATTCACTTGTGAGAGTTGGGCAGCTTGTTGTGGCATCTGGGCAAATAATTCAGCTTGCGATCGGGCAACCCCCAAGTGATGCGCAATCTTCTGGCGCACCAAGTCGATTTCGTCTGCTTGCAGCTTTAAATCCAGATCCGCCCCACTTGTACTGATGACATTAAATTACGATCTAAACTAGAAATTAGATTTTATAGGGGATCGCCTTCAAGCATCGGTTTCAAAAACACTCTTCAGTACCTGATTAGCCTCTTAAGTTGTTCTTCAATGAACGGCTATCGTTCAATCAGCGTTAGCTAAATCATTTTGTTCTTAGTCTCACCTCAAGTATCAACAGCTCTTAGATAAAATATTAAGTCTTGTTTTCCAATCGCGCTTTCATAATTTTAGCTACAAAGTAGATTAAACTAAATATAGTTAATCAATAGCACGGCAGATAGAGCGAAAATAGTAGATAGTAACTCTAAAAAGCTTCAGGCTTGACAGAAGAAATAGGAATACGTAGATATGGCTAGCATAACAAATCTTTTTCTAGGATATCACATTAACGAGCAAATATACGCAGGAAATCGAACTCTAGTTTATCGCGGTCTTCGCACGGAAAATGGGCAGCCTGTCGTGATCAAAATGCTGCGAAATGACTTTCCCCGCTTCAACGAACTGGTTCACTTCCGCAACCAGTTCGTCATTACTAAAAACTTAGAGATCCCCGGCACTGTCAAGGCATACAGCCTGGAGACTTACCAGAACCACTATGCTCTGGTGATGGAAGACTTTGGCGGAATTTCCTTAAGTAGCTACCTCGCTAGTCTCGTGTTCGCAAGCAACGAACCCCTAGAAGGCTTGCCCGTTAACGAGTTTCTTCCCATTGCAATTCAAATTGCTAACTCGCTCGACGGACTTTATCGCCACCGAGTCATCCATAAAGACCTCAAACCCGCCAACATTCTAATTAACCCCAGCAGTAAACAAGTCAAGCTGATTGACTTCAGCATCGCTTCCCTGCTGCCGCGCGAAACCCAAGAAATTCAAAATCCCAACGTCCTTGAAGGCACCTTACCTTACATATCTCCCGAACAAACTGGGCGGATGAACCGAGGCATTGATTACCGCACAGATTTCTACTCGCTGGGAGTGACATTCTACGAACTGCTCGCGAGACAGTTGCCTTTCCAAACCGACGATCCGATAGAGTTAGTACACTGTCACCTAGCCCAGCAGCCTATCCCAGTGCATCACCTCAACAAAAGCGTTCCATTGGTGCTGTCTGAAATTGTTAGCAAACTGATGGCAAAGAATGCTGAAGATCGCTATCAAAGTGCCCTAGGACTCAAGTTTGATTTGGAAACTTGTTTGCACGAGTGGGAAGAAACAGGTAAAATTGCTTCGTTTAAATTGGGAGCGCGAGATTTGTGCGATCGCTTCCTCATCCCCGAAAAATTATATGGTAGAGAGAGCGAAGTATTCTCCCTACTGGCAGCCTTCGCTCGCGTCAGTGCCGGAAGCGCCGAAATGATGCTCGTGGCTGGCTTCTCAGGCATTGGCAAAACCGCTGTTGTCAACGAAGTTCACAAACCAATTGTCCGGCAGCGCGGCTACTTTATTAAAGGCAAATTTGACCAATTCCAACGCAACCTTCCCTTTAGTGCTTTTGTCCAAGCTTTTCGCGATTTAATGGCACAATTGCTATCGGAAACAGATGCTAAAGTTGAGCAGTGGAAGACTCAAATCCTGGCAGCATTGGGCGAAAATGCTCAGGTAATCGTTGAGGTAATTCCCGAACTGGAGCGGATTATCGGAGAGCAACCCCCCGCACCAGAACTCGTCGCCACTGCTGCCCAAAATCGATTCAATTGGTTATTTGAGAAGTTCATTCAAGTCTTCACAACCAAAGAACATCCCCTCGTCATCTTCTTAGACGACTTGCAATGGGCCGACTCAGCTTCATTGAAGTTGATTCAACTTCTGACGAGCGATCGCGATCGGCGCTATCTCTTGTTAATTGGAGCGTATCGAGATAACGAAGTCAGTCCCGTACACCCTTTGGTGCTGACATTATCCGACATTCAACAAACCGGAGCCACAGTCAACACCATTACCCTCGGGCCGCTCGATCGATCGGAGTTGAATTGTCTGATTGCCGATACCTTAGCTTGTTCTACAGCGTTGGCTCTGCCCCTAACAGAATTAATTGCTCAGAAAACCCAAGGCAATCCATTTTTCAGTACACAATTCCTCAAATCTTTGCATGAAGATGGGCTAATTCAATTTAACTTTGAAGCTCGGTATTGGCAGTGTGATATTGCCACAGTCCGAACCTTGGCCCTGACAGATGATGTTGTAGAGTTCATGGCGCTTCAATTGCGAAAGTTGCCTGAGCCAACGCAAGAAGTTTTAAAGTTAGCTGCCTGCATTGGCAACCAATTCGATTTAGCAACGCTGGCAGTCGTTTGTGAAAAATCGTCTTCAGAGACGGCAGCAAGCTTGTGGGCTGCTTTGCAAGCAGGGTTGATTCTCCCACTGACTGAAATTTATAAGTTTTTCACTTCAGAGGAGTTTGAATTCAGTAATCAAAATTTAGAAGCAGAAAGCCATACTTCTGACTCGTGGTTCCAGACTCCAGACTCCTGTTCTTACAAGTTTCTGCACGATCGCGTACAGCAAGCAGCTTACCTTCTGATTCCCGAATCCCAGAAACAATCCACTCACCTCCATATTGGTCAACTTTTATTGATTAATACTCCGACAACGGAAAGGGAAGAGAAAATTTTTAACATAGTCAACCAGTTGAATTATGGTATTGATTTAATTGCCGAACCAACCGAGCGTTATCAACTGGCTCAGTTGAATTTGATCGCGGGACGCAAGGCGAAGACTGCTACCGCTTATGCTGCGGCACGCAAATATTTAAGTTTTGGCAGGCAAATCCTAGCTTCCGATACCTGGCAAACTCATTATGAAACAGCCCTCGATCTGCACGTATTAGGGGCAGAAACTGCATACCTGAGCTATGATTTTCAGGACATGGAGGAATTAGCCGATTTAGTCCTGCACAATGCCAAAACGCTGCTGGATAAGGTAAAAGTGTATGAAATCGAGCTTTCTGCTTATACGGCCCAAGTCAAACTTAAACAAGCCATTGAGATGGGGTTAGCAGTTCTCAAACTCTTGGGAGTCTGCTTTCCCGAAAATCCAACTCCGGCAGATATTCAGCAGGGACTAGAACAAACCGCCTCACTTTTTGCAGGTAAAAAAATCGCAGACTTTATTGATTTGCCAGAAATGGAAAATCTCCAAAAACAAGCAGCTTTGCGGATTCTATCAGGTTTAGTTTCTCCCGCCTACATTACGGCTCCACTTCTCCTGCCACTGGTTATTGTGGAAATGGTTCATTTGTCGGTTAGTTATGGGAATGCTCCCTTATCTGCCTTTGCTTACGGCTTGTATGGATTGGTATTAAGCGGTGTAATTCAAGACATTGAAACAGGGTTTGAATTTGGGCAATTGGCGTTAAACATTGTCGATCTATTTAATGCCAATTACCTCAAAACCAAAGTATTTTATACGGTCGGCGTTCACATCATACATGGTAAACATCATGTTAAAGAAACCATCCCTCTTTTAAAAGAGGGTTACGCGATAGGACTGGAAACCGGAGAGCTAGAATTGGGATATTCAGCCAAAGAAATCTCTCAATATTCATATTTAATCGGTCGGGAACTTGTGGGACTCGAAGAGGAAGTAGCCATCTACTGCAATGCCCTGGTTCAATTCAAACAAGAAGCAGCGTTAAATTATACCCAAATCGTTCATCAGGCTTTATTAAACTTGCTGGGGCGATCGGCAAATCCCTGTCGGTTCGTGGGTGATGCCTACAATGAAGAAACAATGCTCCCATTTCACATCCAAGCAAACGATAGAAACGGACTCCACTATTTGTACTTCCATAAACTGCTTGTGTGTTACCTGTTTGGAGAAACCGAGCAAGCTTTAGAAAATGCTCGGCAAGCCGAACAGTATTTAGACGCGGTGACGGGTATGCTCAACGTGCCGATGTTCTACTTTTATGACTCTCTAGCACGGCTGGGAGTTTGTAGCGATGTGGGTTCCTCTGAAGAGAAAGAAGAACATCTGCAAAAAGTGAAAAGCAACCAGGAAACCCTTCATAAATGGGCGCATCATGCCCCTATGAATTTCTCGCACAAATTTTACCTAGTGGAAGCCGAACTGTTCCGAGTGCTGGGTGAAAATGTGCAGGCGATGGAGGCTTACGATCGCGCCATTTTTCTTGCTAAAGAAAACGATTATCTTAACGAACAAGCTCTGGCGAATGAATTGGCTGCTAAATTCTACGTGGCATGGGGGAAAGACAAACTTGCCCAGGTATATCTAATAGATGCTTATTATGCTTATGCTCGTTGGGGAGCGAAAGCAAAAATCGACGATCTAGAAAAACGCTATCCCCAACTTCTGGCTCTTATCTTAAAACAAGAAAAAGCTCGTTCGTTCGAGGAAGGTACTACCTCCCATAAGACTTCATTAATTTCTACTAATCGCCAAACAATTGCTGGGAGTACCACCATCGCAGTCATAGATTTACCGACGGTTATCAAAGCTTATCAAGCTCTGTCTAGCGAAATTAAGCTTGAACAATTGCTCACTACCCTGATGCAAGTGGCGATTCAGAATGCAGGCGCTCAAACAGGAGTATTGATTTTGAATGAAGAGGAGAACTGGAAAATCGCTGTCCACTGTAGCGATCGCCAAGGCTGTCTTCTGCAAGAAAGTATTGCGCTCGATGAGAGCCAATCAATTCCCCAGAGTGTCATTAATTACGTTAAACGCACCCAAAAAACCCTAGTTTTCGATGATGTCAAGACAGAATTAATATTTGCTTCTGACCCCTATATGAAGCAGCAGCAACCTAAGAGCATCCTATGTACTCCGATTATCCATCAAGGCAAAATGATGGCAATTCTGTATTTGGAAAATAATCTGACAACGGGGGCATTCACTCACGATCGCGTCGCCCTCCTCAACATCCTCTGCTCCCAAGCTGCCATCTCGCTGGAAAACGCCCGCTTGTATCAGGAATCTCAACAGCTTTATCAACAATCTCAGGATTATGCGCAAAAACTAGAGCACTCTATCAACAATCTCAAACAGATGCAGTTGCAATTGGTGCAGGGTGAGAAGATGTCTGCACTCGGAAATTTAGTCGCAGGGGTAGCCCACGAAATTAACAATCCCGTAGGTTTTATTGCCGGCAATTTGCAACCGGCTCAAGACTACGTGGGGGATTTGTTCAACTTGATTGATTTGTATCAAGAAAAATTTCCCGCTCCGGGAGTGGAAATTGAAGCAGAAATTGAGGAGATGGACTTGGAGTATTTGCGAGAAGATTTGCCGAAATTGATTGGCTCGATGAAGGAGGGAGTCGATCGCATCCGCAATATCAGTACGAGTTTGAGAACGTTTTCGAGGGCAGATAGCGATCGACCAGTTGCTTTTAATATTCATGATGGACTAGAGAGCACTCTGCTGATTCTCAAGCACCGTTTAAAAGCGAGCGAGTTCCGCCCTGCCATTGAAGTTGTGAAAGAGTATGGTAACTTGCCCCTAGTGAAATGCTTTCCCGGACAGTTGAACCAGGTATTTATGAATGTACTGGCCAATGCCATTGATGCTCTGGAGGAGTCAAATAAGGGGCGCAGTTTTAGTGAAATTAAAGCCCTACCTAATCAAATCACGGTTCAAACTGTTCTGAGCGAATCCAACAATCAGGTTTTGATTCGCATTAAAGATAATGGAGTGGGGATGTCGAACGAAGTCAAGGAAAACATCTTTAACCACTTATTCACAACCAAGCCTGTGGGTCAAGGAACAGGATTAGGATTGTCTATAGCCCACCAAATTGTTGTGGAAAAACATGGAGGTACATTAGTAGTAAATTCCTCTCTCGGACAGGGTTCGGAGTTTGTAATTTGTATTCCGGAGTGAGGATCTCGTAGTAGCGATTTAGCGCAATTAGCGCCGCCTCGCAACTACGAGCCCAGTTATTAGAAGAAAGAGGGAACGGGAAATAGGGAACGAGGAACCGACTAGAGGTTCTCTTGCTAGGAATTAGCGACTTGGGACTAGGGAAAGAAAGAATATACTAATTCCCTTATCCTCCGCCCGCACCTTATTCGTGATTGAGACAGCGGTTTGCAACCGCCTGCTTTACAAACACTCTTCCCTTTTTTTTGTTCCCGGTTTCGAGTTAAGAGTTCCCTTGAGATTTTAACCCACATTCCGCACCCCCAACTGGCACATACACGGAGCTCTCGGGCGAAAGGGTGGCTCGTCCGAGAGCAAGGGTGAGTAAAAACACCGAAAATTTTACACAACTAAGTATGAGTAAGTTGTCCATTTCTGAGAATAGACCTTCGGGCATTAGTTCAATCTTCGGAATTTGTGAAGGACTCACAAATTTCATCTTTACTAACTATTAGTTTTTAGCAAATATCTTCAGCAATGCACTCGCGGCGACGTACTGCTGCCTTGACAATTAATTCAATTTAACTCTACTTTACATAGGTAACACTCCCGTGGCTTCACAGTAATAAATAATAAGATTTACAGCTATTAGGAAACAAGTTTAATATCGCTAACCGTTCGACTGTCAAATTATAAATTTGTTGAAGTCCTTGAAGATAAACGGTATGAATTGATTGAAACTTTGGGAAAATCCAACGCAAAGTAGGTCGATTGGTTTCTCGATCCAACTGGTTTTTTATCGTTTGATTAGCGAGCTGTAAGTTTTGCCGCAGTAACCTTTGACCTAAAGTATAAACCAACAAACACAAACCCATTACCAAAGTTAAAGCCTCGATTCTTTCCGGCGACTTGAGAAATACGCTATCCGTAAAAAATAGCGGGTCTTTCAAAAACCCAAACCCTCTCTCTGCTGCCTGCTGTTCCTTATATTTCACAATCATTTCTTTATGATTTAATTGTGAGGCATCCATCACATTAGTAGCTAAGATAAATCTGCCACTAGCTTTGGTTTCTTTAGCGACCGCACTAGCATCTAATTCGAGTTTTGCTTGAACTTTAAATATCAATCTAGAGCGATATTTCTCATGATAAATGGTCGAATTAGTAGCTGGTTTTGCTGTCATTTATTGCTGCTAATTTGGGTTAAATTGTGATATGTTAGTTGTTGAGATAAAAGATGGGCTGCTGAAACAGCATCGGCTTCACAAGCAAATTCAATATTTGATAACTCTCGCAACTTTTTTTGACCCTCAACTTCAGCTTTTTTGAGGTTTTTTTCTATTTTACGTCGGTCAGCATCACGACGCAAACTGCTCTCTACTACTAACCATCTTTGTGCAATTCCACCATAATTACTTTTGTGTTCAGACCAACGATATCCTGTCACATAACTTTCATGAAATTCTGATTCATTTAGCTGGGATACCAGTTGCTGCGCTTGTTTAAGGCTCCGAGGTACGCGAGTCAACCATTTTAAATTAGTTAACATTTCTAAATTTTCGGCGCTAGATAATGCACTATCTGCTACCATTAAACTGTCGAGATTTAACTGTTGTTTAAATTTTTGACAAATTGAGGCGAAGACAGTATTATCTGATTCATTTCCCGAAGCTGCTCGTAAAAATAGTGGTACATCTCCATCTCCACTACAAATTAGGTCTAAAATAAACTGTTTTAAGTCGGCGCTTGGCCCTTGAGAATAGCCTTACGTGAGCTGAATTGGTATTGGGGATGTTTGATTTTATAGCAATAAATTATCCAACTGATTGCTATCCATTTCTCTACTAGAAAAAGATACTGATGGCGACTCTCTATCGTATTTGCCATGCAGATGAAATGAACTTGAGTCTAAGTGAACTGTGTCAGTATTTATCTCGAATTTTTGAGCTGCTGACAAAGCAACGGTTGTGAATATTTCGCTGAGTGCTGCTAAATATAATTTATCTAATACTCGGCCTAAACGGTCATCATTTAGATGTGATGCTTGAATTCCGCTCGCCAAGTAAATGTTCTATTGCTTTCCCTTCAAAAAATTTAGAAAAAAAATATAAGGGGGCAGAAACTAACCCTAATCCATTGATAATCATGGCTTTAACTACTAGGCCGGAACTAACTATTTCGCCCGGTTGAGAGCCTACTAATTCATTGATTTTTTGGACAATTCCTAGGTCATCAATTAGACCGGCTACCAGTCCCAGATGGTCTAAGTTTTCTACTGTCATCTGGGATGCTTTCTGCATGGGCTACTGAATCCTGATTTGAGCGTTCATCGCGATCGCAAGTTTACACTATTTTTGGTGATGATTGGTTACTTCTGGCGATCGCGATGAACGCATTTTGGTCAGGCGATTGAGTTAGGGATACGTAATAAACTTGGTTTTTTGCCGCTCGCAATTTTAACTGATATCAGATTTAACTCATGCCCTCACGTCTCTGGTCAGGAGTTCTTAACTAGGTGATACGAGCGCAACCAAAATCTTGAGTAAAAAATACTCAAGATTGTCTCGGATGATTCACTTTTACCCCCTCAATCCGCCTATGTGCCAGTTGGGGGTGCGGAATGTGGGTTCTAACTCCTCACTCCTCACTTGTTTGCCACCCTGTTCCTACCTACATTCCGCACTCACAACTATCACAAAGCACTCGATCGAGCGCCTAAGCTTTAGCATCAACGGGGTCAACGGGCTATGTCCCTGATTCTGTCTGCTTTGTAGCTCCCTGTGTTACCCCGTCAGCTTTAACTCTTCACTAACTATTAAAATCTTGCAACTTAACCTCGCCAAATTGTGGAGTTTTGTTTTGTGTGATGCCTTCATTCTATAATTTTTATCTCACCCAATCATATGAGGGAATTGCCAGAGTCGGGTACTTCCCTACCAGTCTAGATAGTTTAGAGCAGGAAAAAGTCAAATGTTTGGAAGTCATAAACTACCCATGGTGGTAGATATAGCCATTACCCTTTTCGGCATTGCTGGGCTTGTGGCTGGGTTCGTGTTTTTGAACTGGCTGGCTGGTTTTAGCTTGAAAGCGCTAGAGTCAACCCGGTTTCGGAATCACTCTCCAAAAGTCACGAACCTGCGACAAAATATCACGGTCATATTACTCGTGACCTGCGTCGCTCTGTGTTTGCTGGTGGCAGGAGTGAATGGGGCGCTGATTTTTCAGGGGAAAAGTCTGTTGTCCTTTTACCTGGGTTTGCTGAGCAGCATTCCCCGCAAAATTTGGAACCAACTAGCGATCGCCTTCTTGAAGTGCATTAGCCTACTATTGCTGGTCAAGCTCAGTCTACCTTATCTACTAAAGGTGCTGGATCGGGGCAGCGTGCTGGCTCAAGGCTCGGATCAGATCACCGCCAACGACGAAAGCGTTGAGGTATTTTTCAACTCGCTCAAAAAGGTTGTATCAAATGGAACTTGGCTGCTGGCGTTGATTTTTTGCAGCAATTTTCTGAACGCACCGGCTGTCGTCACCAAGTATCTCAGAGTCGGACTCAAAGCTTATTTGGCAGTTTCTCTAGGGCAGTTGCTCATCAAAGTGCTGTCTGTGCTGATCGACACGCTGGATGCTCTGAGTCTGCGTTACTCCAGCAGCGAAAATGTATTGCGTCACTATGAACGCTTTCGACACTTAGTGCCAGGACTGAAGAAGGCACTGGAATACATTTTGTATGTTGCGATCGCAACTCTAATTATTCAAGACATCGACTCCATCGCTTGGATTACGAATTATTCAGGTCAAATCATCCAGATAATTGGACTCTATTTCCTGTGCGGAGTCTTTATTGAATTTACTAATATCATCTTAGAAGATTTAGTCCTCAAAACCGATCATCTTACCGATTTGCAGCGGCAGCGGCGTCTTACTATCATTCCCCTCTTCAAAAGTATCTTAAAGTATCTGACTTATTTTGTCGGAGGAATTATTGTTCTGAATTTAGTCGGCATCAATCCAGCTCCCATTCTGGCTGGAGCAGGTATAGTCAGTTTAGCTGTGGGGTTTGGGGCACAAAACTTAATCAACGATATTGTCTGCGGCTTCTTCATTTTGTTTGAAAACTACTATCTTGTGGGTGACTACATAGAGGTAGGGAAGGGAGAAGACCGGATTTTGGAGGGAGAAGTTGAAGCCATCGAACTCCGTACTACTCATGTTCGTCACCCAGACGGACAGTTACAGATTATCCGCAACGGAGAAATCGGCTCAATCGTCAATTACTCCAAACAATACAGCTATGCCAAGGTAGATGTTCCAGTTCCACCAGGTTTGGATCTGGATGCAGTGTATGCATTAATTAATGAGGCCGGACGGCAGCTTCAGAGTGAATGCCCAGAAGTATTGGAACCCACGCGAATTGAAGGACTAGAAAATTTTGATGCCGACAATCTGGTTATCCGAACCATGACTCGGGTGAAACCAGGCAAGCATCTATATATTCAACGGTTATTACGCAGCAAGCTCAAGTCAGTGTTCGATCGACAATTTGCACAGAGATAATTAAGTAGGTCGGCATTAATATTGACTGTTGAGGCAAGGCAGAGGGCAGAAGGCAGAAGGGAAGAAGATTTTAGGCTCAAAACATTCGTTGACATACCTTGTTTTTTTTGTGTCTGCTCACATCTTGCACCAGAGCCAGGTTCTTCCTTACTTAGTGTGCTAAAATATTAGCCAATCTGAATCCTCTCTTTGTGCAACAATCTGTCAGTCCCGCACTCGGGCAGGACTGACAGATTGTTGCACTACTGCAGTCAAGTCATCCCCCCTCATCCGTTAAATGATTGTGAACAAATTAATAACCAAAATTCTTAATCTACCTGGAGTTGTAGTAGAAAAAATTCAACAAAGGGCAAGGGATTAGAGAATGAATCGATTGGTTAAAGAAGGCAGAACCTTACTACAAAAAAACCGTGAAAACCATCGAGCGAAGGATCGGCAGAGGTAGCTGGGTATGCCTGAACAAAGAACCACCAAAGGCGTTGTCGAAGGAATCAATAATAAATTAAAGCTCTTAAAACGCTGTGACTTTGGATTTAGGAGTTTTCATAACTTTCAGGCTCGCGCCTTATTGTTTTGGCATTTTCCTAAAACTTTAGCATACTAAGTACGGAAGAACCATTTGTTCAGTCCTGCTGTCGCGTCTCGCTCACTATCATCTAATTCCCGGTTCAGTCGGTCAACGATCGCTAATTTGTTCGATCGGCAATTCTATGATAAACTCGGCTCCGTGGCCCAGTGCAGACACGCAGCTCAGTTTGCCACCGTGTTCTTGGACAACTTTGTAGGAAATTGACAAGCCTAAACCGGTGCCTTTGCCGGCAGGTTTGGTGGTAAAAAAAGCCTCGAATAGCTGCTGGGAAACTTCTTCTGGCATACCGGGGCCATTGTCAGAAATCCTAATTACAGCATTGGAGTTTTGGACTTCTGTCCTAATTTTAATTTTGCTGCGATTAGCTTTGGCTTCGGGAACTGAATCCCCTTCGTTGTATTCCTCGATCGCGTCGATCGCATTTCCGATCAAATTCATAAATACCTGATTGATTTTCCCCGCATAACACTCAACTAAAGGCAAATTTCCATAGTCCTTAATTACCGCAATTTCCGGATAGTTGCCTCTGGCTTTCAGGCGGCTTTGCAGGATCAGCAGCGTTCCTTCAATCCCTTCGTGCAGGTTAACTTTGCTCATTTGAGAATCGTCTTTGCGGGAAAAATTCCTGAGAGATCGCACGATTTCCCGAATGCGATCGGCCCCAACCTGCATCGAAGACATCGCTTTCGGCAAATCTTCTAGCAGAAACTCTAGCTCGATATCCTGAATTTTATCTTTAATTGCTGCCGGCGGCTGCGGGCAGTGCTTCTGGTACATATCGATCAAATTCAGCAAATCTTCCGTGTAGTGGCCGATGTGGACGAGATTGCCGCAGACGCTGCTAACTGGATTGTTAATTTCGTGAGCAACACCAGCTACCATTTGACCGAGTGTAGACATTTTCTCAGTGTGAATCAATACCGCTTGAGTTTGCTGCAACTCGTGCAAAGTATTTTCGAGCTGAAGTTTTTGTTGGGTTAACTCTATTTGCGATCGCAGCAAAGCTTCTTCACTGCGTTTCTGCTCGGAAATATCAGTAATTAACCCTTCCAAAGCTATCAACTCTCCAGAGTCGGAAAACACCCCCAAACCTTGCTCCCAAACCCATTTTAATTCGCCGTTTTTAGAAGTAATTCGGTAATTTAGCTGATAGGGTCGATTTTCTTGCAAGGCAACTTGCACGGCATTCCACAAATTATCGCGATCGTCCGGGTGAGTCAATTCCGAGAGAGAAATTTGCCGAGTGCCAATAAATTCTTCAGGAGAATAGCCTGCTAACTGATAGCAACCTTCGCTGACAAACTCCATACTGCGATCGGCATCGTTGCGAAAACGGTAGGCCATCCCCGGCAAATTGCTCATCAGCGTCGCCAAGGCCCGCTGGCTTTCCCGTAGGGCTTCTTCGGCGTGTTTGCGATCGGTAATATCCGTCATCACCGCCAGCATACAGAGTTCGCCGTCCAAGTTAATCAATTCCGCTGACAGCAAACACACCACCACCGATCCCGACTTCATCCGAAACTCGCATTCCTGATTGCGAACAACACCTTGTTCGTGCAAACTTTGCCTAAAATTAAGTCGGTCTTGAGAGCTTACCCAAAGATTTAACCCCGGTACTGTATTGCAGGTCGTTTCTTCTAAAGCATAACCAGTCATCGACAGAAAACTATCATTAACTTCAATAAAACGACCCTCAGCAAAAGTAGTAATAATCATCGGGTCTGGGCTCGATCGAAAAGCCTTAGAAAACTTTTCTTCCGATAAACTCAACTTTTTAATAGCCTCTTCCAACTGACTTGTCCGCTCTTTAACCCGGCATTCCAATACCTCATTAGCCTGCTTCAAAGCCTCCTCAGCCTGCACCCGATAAGTGATATCGCGCACCACCGCTTGCAGTGCCATTTGGCCGCCGATATCCATAGAATTTAGCAGCACTTCCGCCGGAAACTCGGAACCATCCAAACGGCATTGCAGCCAGTCAAAACGGCAATTTCCCGATCGCAGAGCCATATTAATTCGCTCTTGAGCCAGACTCATAGAATCTTGTCCATCCGGTTGCAACGACGGGCTGAATTCTGAAATATGCTTGCCGCAAAACTCCGATAAAGTGCTGCATCCAAATAACTCTAAAGTTGCCGGATTGCAATCCAAAAAACCCTCTTCATCTAGCAGCATAACCGCATCAGTAGTCGATTCGTACAAAGTGCGAAACTTTTTTTCCGACGCCTGCAAAGAAGCAATCAACTGCATCTTTTCCTCACCCGCCCGCTTTTGCTCGGTAATATCCTGCATTACTTGAGAAAAGCCCTGCAACTTTCCGCTTTCATCGCGCAAAGGAGTAACAATAATATTCGCCCAAAATCGCGAGCCGTCTTTGCGAAGCCGCCAGCCTTCATTTTCGTATCGACCTTCTGCCACCGCCCTGATTAATTTTTCTTGGGGCTTGCCGATTTCAAGATCTTCTTTCGTGAAAAAACACTCGCAATTATTACCGACTATTTCATTAGCTTTGTATCCCAAAATGCGTTCTGCACCAGAATTCCAGCTAGCTACATATCCACTTGTATCTAACATAAATATAGCATAATCCTTAACGCCTTCAATTATTAAGCGCAGGCGTTCTTCGCTTTCTCGAAGTGCAGATTCGGCCTGCTTGCGCTGGGTGATATCTTCTACAAAACCTTCATAGTAGAGCAATTTCCCCGCTTGATCGCAGACAGCCCGCGCATTTTCAGCGATCCAAATTATTGTTCCGTCTCGGCGATAAATCTGCGACTCAAAATCAGATACGATGCCCTGTTTTTGCAAAGCAGAAACAAACTGATCGCGCCGATCGGGGTTGACGTAAAGCTGATCGCTGATATCAGTCAGACAGCCCCTCAATTCTTCGGCGGAATTATATCCGTAGATGCGGGCCAAAGCTGGGTTAGCGCTGATGTAGCGACCGTCTTGGGTTGTTTGAAAAATCCCCGACACAGCATTTTCAAACATACTATAATATTTGGCTTCCATTTCGTGCAGTGCCTCCGCGACATTCAGGCATTCTATCGCTTTATTTCCTAATTTTTGATTTCCCACTTTTGAATACCCTGCTCTTGCGTTTGAGTTGAATATTTTTGGTCTAGCGCCTGTTATTCTTGAGCCATTAATTAGGCAGAAAGATGCTGTGCCGCCCGGACATGAGTGTGTTTATTCATCTGTCCTACTGGGCTGTTAGTTGTTAGTTGTTGTTGATGAAAGTTTAGTTGATCCGGTCTGTCTTTGTTTGAGGCTTGACTGGCTGTCACGATCGCACTGGCAAATCCATCGGCCTGCGTTGCAGGTGTTCGAGCAAAACCCGCTCGTTGAAATCTCCCTGAAATATATTAGCAGTTGAATACCCTGAAATAAATTAGTGGCAAGGCTGTTGTTACAATAAAAAGCAGGGACTTCTAGAACCGCAAAAGTCTATTTTTATGATTTGGGTGAGAGTGCGATCGACTCTTACCCAAAACAACTAACCCGCCTGTATAAGCTAAACACTCCCTGTCCGTGCTGTCAGTCGATTTGAGATTTGAGATTTGAGATTAAAGAATTGACTCCATAGATGAATCTGGGGCTCTCCTAAAGTCTAAAATTTTTGGTTCTCCACAACTCCTGTCGGAAACTTTTATCGGTCTTTGGGTGCTCTGAGTTACTGTTAAGTATTCTTGCTGATAGATAATTACAGCGGACTGCTGGCAGTTGTACGATCTGGGGTTTCTCTGTAAAGTTGGCACAACAAGAGGGTAATTGTTGTATCAAAAAATTCATATTCGGCGACTGCGGACGGACAAATTCTGTTGCGGTGCTGGCATTTGGGCAAAAACCTGGGCCCGGGCGCGCAAAATTTGGTCGGCAAGTCTGGTAAAATCCCGATCGATTCTCGGTTTGGCCGCCAAGCTCGATCGGGCTAAATTTGACTAGAACGAACTAATAAATGACAGATTCCCCTCTACTAGCAACGCCAGAGTTATCTCCTGCTTCAACCCAGACGGCGGATTCTCCTCTGTGGCCGGCCCTGCTGCAACAACTGTTAGACAGACAATCTCTCTCACGCGCCCAAGCAGCCGACTTGATGCAGGGATGGCTAGCAGAATCTATTCCCCCCGTCCTTTCAGGAGCAATTTTAGCGGCCCTCCAAGCCAAAGGCATCTCTGCGCAAGAATTGGCAGGAATGGCTCATGTATTGCATTCTCAGTCGCTTGCAGGCGAGTCGGAGAGCATTTTCAATCCCAAATCCTCAATCTCCAATCTCAAATTAATTGATACTTGCGGCACAGGCGGCGACGGCGCATCCACGTTTAACATTTCCACTGCTGTAGCTTTTGTGGCCGCCGCCGGCAAAGTTCGAGTCGCCAAACACGGAAATCGATCGGCATCAAGCAAAGTGGGCTCTGCTGACGTGTTGGAAGCACTCGGAGTCAACCTCAACGCCGATGGCGCGAAGGTAAGAGCTGCGGTAGACTCCGTGGGTATCACCTTTTTATTTGCGCCGGGGTGGCATCCAGCACTTAAGGCTGTAGCGTCGCTCCGGCGCACTTTGAA
The DNA here is from genome assembly GCF_036704615.1 of Microcoleus sp. K4-B3. NCBI lineage: Bacteria > Bacillati > Cyanobacteriota > Cyanophyceae > Oscillatoriales > Microcoleaceae > Microcoleus > Microcoleus sp. K4-B3. Next base: position 30,396 of record NZ_JAUBSF010000055.1, on the reverse strand, counting down.
GGTGCGGACTGTTTTTAACCTTTTAGGGCCTCTCGTCAATCCTATGCGCCCTACAGGGCAGGTAATCGGGGTGTTCGATCCCAGTCTGGTATCAACTATTGCTCAAGCTTTGGGCGAGTTGGGGACTGAGTTAGCTGTAGTCGTTCACGGCAGAGAAAAATTGGACGAGGCGGGTTTGGGTGATGTGACTGATTTGGCGGTTTTGTCGGATGGCAAAGTCGAACTCACTACTTTAGATCCTGAAAAGGTAGGATTGACACCAAGTGCGATCGGCTCGTTAAAAGGCGGAAATGTTGAGGAAAACGCCGAGATTTTGCGGAATGTTTTGCAAGGCAAAGGTACGCCAGCACAAATGGATGTTGTAGCTTTGAATGCGTCTTTGGCTTTTCAGGTGGGAGGTGCAATTCCTATGGGTTCTCACGCAGCAGGAGTTTCTCTGGCTAAGGACATTTTATTGAGCGGCGAATCTTGGGTGAAGTTGCAGCAGTTGATTGAGTTTTTGAAATGAAGTCAGTTGTCAGTTGGGAGTTGGCAGTTGGGAGTTGACAGTTGGGAGTTGACAGTTGTTATATCATATTCGATCGATTGACCATGATTCCTATAGGGGCGGGTTCACCAGCAATAGTCGCCAAAAACCGACAATCTCAAAAACCAGCCCCTACTATGTATGATGCGCGATCTATCGGACATGATATTAGTTGTTAGTTGACCCGAAAGTTGTTGGTAGTTGTTAGGAAAGAAGTTGCTACAAATAACCAGTAACCAATAACAAATAACAACTAACAAATAACAACTAACTGCTGACTTCTTGTTAAGAGCGCGATCGAAATTCAATCACATCTTGCTTAATCGTTATGTCTTTATTACCAAAAAAGTCGTGACCCAACAGTCCGATCTCTAGGGATGGCGAGATGGCAACAACTACATTTTGAACCGCCAGACCCCCAGCTTCAATAGAAGTCAAACGACCGAGGGGAAAAGTAGCCACTCCGTTCGGAGTTTGTGCTTGCACTGTTCCCTGGAGAACAAGGCCCAAGGCTTGAGCCATTGCTGGTGTAATTACTGTGCCACTAGCTCCCGAATCTACCATCATCTCAAACTTTTGTTTGCCGTTAAATGTGACTTCTATGACGGGAATATTAGCCTCTCTGCGTTTGATTTTTGCCTGAAATACTCCAGACTTGGCCGCCGCGCGCGAAGTAGCGGGATTCAATGTTTCGGGGAGAAAACCGCAGACTGATTGGCTGAGGTTGAGGGTTCTGCCTGAGGAGCTCCGCATGAAGCATCCCTCACTTTCTTGAGCCACTGCTCGCGAGGAGTTGGCAACAGTCCCTACTAAAATTGAACTGCTCAGAGAAATAACTGTTGTTAACACCAGTAACGGTTGGCGCAGGTTTTGAGCGTTCAGTAGATGCTTGTATAAGTTTGAGAGTAAAGGCAAGGGAGATTTGCTAGCCATAGTTTGATTAAACGGTGTAGCTCGATCGTAACAGCGACAACTGCCTTTTGGTATAGATTTAGACTTTCCGCCCGCCCTCATAAGCTGCTGGTAGATAAATTGCTGGCGCGGGGGGAGAGGGAGAGAGTAGGAGATGCCGAGAGTGGGGAGTGGGAGAATTTGCACTTGTTGCTGCTTTTTGATTACCTGTTGCATAACTCCGGCCTCCGGCATAAGTGCCTTGCTTTCGCGAGCCCTTGCACAAATTCAAATAATATCTGTATATTGCCGGCTAGCATCAAATCCCAGGCAGTGGTAAGAATTAAACCAAACGAAAGTAATTAAGGATGCCATGTCACTTTCAACTGCACAACCCGCTCTCCTAGTCCTGGCTGACGGTACTGCTTACCGCGGCTGGTCCTTTGGCGCTAACGCTACCGTCGTCGGGGAGGTAGTATTCAATACCGGAATGACGGGCTACCAAGAAGTCTTGACAGATCCCAGCTATTGCGGGCAAATTGTAACTTTTACTTATCCAGAATTGGGCAATACCGGGGTAAATCTCGAAGACGAAGAATCCTCGCGCCCGCAAATTCGAGGTGCGATCGCCCGGAACGTATGCAGCCGCCCCAGCAACTGGCGCTGCTCGCAATCTCTGCAAGACTACCTCAAACAGTACGATATCCCCGGAATTTACGGCATCGACACCCGGGCCCTCACTCGCAAAATTCGCACGGTAGGAGCGATCAACGGTGGCATTTCGACCACGATTCTCGACCAGGCGGAGCTTTTGGAGCAAGTGCAAGATGCCCCCAGCATGGACGGGCTGAATCTGGTCCAGGAAGTCAGCACCCGCAAGGTTTACGAGTGGTCTGAAGCCACGGACTCGGTTTGGGAGTTCAGTCCTACAGTCAAACCTGCTAACGGCGAAATGTGGACGGTGGTGGCGCTAGACTTTGGGATCAAGCGCAACATCCTGCGGCGTCTGGCGAGTTACGGGTGTCGGGTCATCGTTGTACCGGCTGACACGTCGCCAGAGGAAATCCTCAAATACAACCCGGACGGCATTTTTCTGTCCAACGGTCCCGGAGATCCGGCGGCGGTAACGGAAGGGATCGCGACTGCGAAAGCTTTGTTAAAGTCGGACAAACCCGTATTCGGCATCTGCATGGGACACCAGATTTTGGGACTTTCCTTGGGTGCAGAAACTTTTAAACTTAAGTTCGGGCACCGGGGATTGAATCATCCAGCGGGTTTAACTCAGCAAGTAGAAATTACTAGCCAAAATCATGGTTTTGCGATCGACCCCGATTCCCTAGTCCCCGAAGTAGAAATTACTCATCTCAATTTGAACGATCGCACCGTAGCCGGATTGAAGCACAAAACTCTGCCATTGTTCTCAGTCCAGTACCACCCAGAAGCCAGTCCCGGCCCGCACGATGCTGACTATTTGTTCGATCGATTCGTGCAGTCAATGCGAGACAATCAGAAAGTAGCCAGCAGAAAGTAGTCAGCAGTCAGCAGTCAGCAGTCCGCTAATGACTGCTGCCTCAAAAAAAACTCAAAACCGCTGACTAAAAAAACTGTAGACAAAAGACCAAAAAACTCCTATAATGAAGCCTCGACTTTAAGCCATATCTAGCTAGGAGGGTGTCATTCCTGAGTCATTGACCCTGACCGTTAGCCTCAGAGGCACTCGGGAAGTCAAGAATAACTATCAGTTATTTCGCTTGACTGGCCTGCTGGACGCTTTTTCTGAGGCAACTTTTCGGAAGGTACTGAGCAAATGTATTGACGAGGGCCCAAAACACGTAATTTTGGACTTGTCTCAGATAGACTTTGTGGATAGTTCAGGCTTGGGCGCACTTGTGCAACTTGTCAAAAAAGCCCAAACCTTGGAGGGGACATTGCAAATTGTCTCAAATCCCCGCGTAACTCAGACTGTTAAACTGGTTCGCTTAGAGAAATTTTTGTCTTTGCAGCCTTCGGTTGATGAGGCGGTAAAAAACGTCAAGGATGCTTGACGCCAAAGTGGATTAAATTAGCTATCCGGTTCTCAACGCTGGATAGCAAATTTTTATTGTTGTGCTGGTAAAAATACCGATTTTCCCAGAAGCTGCGACAAGTGTTACCGCTATTTCCCCCGATGCTTTGAACTCCGGTGGCAGGGCAGTAAAATATGTGTTGCAAAAACGCGGAAAAATGGTATAAGAAGTAGAGCATCCCGATGAGTGTAAAAAGCCTTTTTTAGGACTGCGAGCGTCGCGCAAAGCTTTGCCTATATATCTCGCTTCGTGCTCTGACAGCGAACACTCCTGTGAAAGCTATAATTGCTGAAGTGACGAAAGACGAAATAAGTCAGTGACTAGAAAAACCAAGCTGTGCGGAAGTTTTATTTAAAAAAGTATGTTGCCGATCGCAGATGACGGGCTCAAACTGAGTCTGACGGATATCAGTTTAAATCGAGTGCATCCTGCGAGGGCTACACCAGCAGAAATAGAAAGAATTTCGCCCGCAGCCTGGGCATATTTGGGGGATGCAGTATACGAACTCTACATTCGGAGTTTGTATTTAATGCCGCCCAGAAGATTGCAAGCTTATCATGAATTGGTGGTGGGGCAAGTACGAGCCGAAACTCAAGCGCGTCACTTGCGATCGCTCTCTCCTTACTTGAACAGTATAGAATTAGCAGTTGTCAAGCGCGGCCGCAATGCCGCATCGGGCCGTTCTAAGCGAGCCGATCCAGAAATATACCAACAAGCCAGCAGCTTAGAAACCTTGGTCGGATATTTGTACCTCACCGATCCCGAAAGATTGACCGAACTTTTGGCACTTTTAGAACTTGAGAATGAAATGATTTAGCAGTTAAGAGTTGGGAATGAGGAGGGATTAATTAACAACCCTTGCACGGCGGCCCACCTAAAACAGCAAAAATCTCGATCGGGCAAACAGGATTTATCAGCCATTAATTAGCAACTTTAGCACAGCAAAATCCTTGCTCCCTCCCCACCCAATCTAAAATCTCACAGCCCCAAGATCGATCCGTTAATTCTTCAATTCTTCAATCGATGCTTCCTCCCCAGCCCAACTAAAATCTCACAGCCCCAAACAAGATTGCTCCGTCAATTCTTCAATCGAAAATCAAAAATCGAAAATCAAAAATCGTTTTGACTGCCACAAAAAACCCATGAGAAAATTTACCAAACCAAGCTCCTCGCGCTCAAATTCCGACAGCAAGCCATTCAAAAGCGAAGGCCGCCGTCAGGACTCACAACCGTCCTCTCCCCGCTTTGAACGCAAGCCCCGTCCCGACACTCGCGGAGTAGATGCGCCTCAAAAGCGATCGACCTTCGCCCCCCAATCCCGAGAAATGCCCGTGCGAGCAATTTTCAAACGGAGAGCCAATTCCGACAGCCAACCGGAAATTCGCAGAAATAATCATTTCAAAGACAGAGACAGCAGCCCCCAGGAATCCCGGGGCAATTATTACCAAGACAGAGACAGAGACAGAGACAGCAGCCCGCAGCCGGTTCGCAACAATTTCAGAGACAGAGACAGCAGCCCGCAGCCAGTTCGCAACAATTTCAGAGACAGAGACAGCAGCCCGCAGCCGGCCCGCAACAATTTCAGAGACAGAGACAGCAGCCCGCAGGAATCCCGGGGCAATTATTACAAAGACAGAGATAGAGACAGCAGCCCGCAGGAATCCCGGGGGAATTATTACAAAGACAAAGACAGAGACAGAGACAGCAGCCCGCAGGAATTTCGGGGCAACCATTTCAGAGACAGAGACAAAGACAGAGACACTCGCCCTGTTGACACGGCCTCAAATACAGTCGTGCAACCAGACACAGACACAGACATGATTTACGGCCGCCATGCGGTGCAAGCGGCTTTAGAAACAAACCAAGTCCTCAACCGGATCTGGGTTGTCCCGCACCTGCGGTACGATCCCCGCTTTCACAGCTTGCTAACCGAAGCCAAGGCCAACGGCAGCATCATTGATGAAGTTGACGATTTGCGCCTCGACTACATCACGCGCAAAGCCAACCACCAAGGCGTAGCGGCTCAAGTATCAGCTTACGAATACCTGGATTTGAGCGAACTGATCGCAAAGGCTAAGTCTGCTTGCGAAGATCCAGTAATTGTGGTGGCAGAAGGACTCAACGATCCCCACAATCTAGGGGCGATCATTCGCACCGCAGAAGCATTGGGATCTCAGGGCATGGTGATTCCGCAGCGGCGGGCTGTTGGGATTACGTCGGCAGTGAGAAAAGTGGCAGCAGGGGCATTGGAAAGCCTGCCAGTGGCGAGGGTTGTCAATCTTAACCGGGCGCTGGAAGAATTGAAAGAGGCTGGATTCTGGATTTATGGCACTGCCGCAGGCGTGGGTGACTCGGTAGAGACAATCAAGTTCTCTGGGCCTACTGTTTTAGTTGTGGGGGGTGAAGCTGACGGTTTGAGCCTTTTGATACAGCGCGGCTGTGACGGATTAGTTTCAATTCCTTTAAGGGGGAAGACTCCTAGCCTGAATGTCTCGGTAGCAACGGGGATGGCTTTATACGAAATTTACCGCCAGCGCGGGCCCAAAAAGTTTCACGTACACGGCTCCTAAAGGTGGTTGAAAAAAAGAGCACAACAGAGTAGTTTATTGTGGATGCCGCCCAGAATTGAGCGGCAGCACACCCTGAACAAGTAATGAAAGCCGATCGGCTTTCGTTACGGACAGGCGAAAGTAGAAGGGGCCTTCCCTAAGTTCAAACAGGAATTCAATACCAATCTATTTAAATATCAGCTTTAAATAGGTTTGGATAGGTTCTTGGTAGCAGTCAGCCACGTGTAAATAACAAAAGCCTAGGCGTGTTCGCAGCACCCTGAAAACACCGTCAAATACATTAGAAAAGCACATGAAAGAATTCTTGATTAGCTTGCTCAATTTTTTCGGATTGGCTTGGTGGGTTGAAGTGAAAACTTCAGCGCCACGGTGCATTTACTATTTTGGGCCGTTTTTGACGGCTCCAGAAGCGGAAGCTGCAAAAGCAGGATATGTAGAAGACATAGAAAATGAAGGGGCAGAAGGTCTTCGTGTTTCAATTCATCGCTGCAAACCTCTTACTTTGACGGTTGCAGATGATTTGGGAAAGCTGAGTGAGGGAGGGCTGTTGCCTGTTTTGAGCGGTCAGTAGAAGCAGGGGAATTTTGAGTTTTGAGTTTTGAGTTTTGAGTTGTAAATTAAAATCCGGTAACTACGGAATTATACCTTGCTTGCGAGCCCTGATAGGGAGCGGGAAGCTCGCACTGCACTCCGAAAATGATGATTCGGAGGTAAACGGCAACGATATAAATTCAAAATTCTTGACTGTTGGGTGATTAATTGCTTCTGACAAACTCCAAACTTAAGACTAGCAATTACCAACTGCTTGGGGGAAATTCTCAATCCAACGATCGATGTCTGCGAGTACCCGATCGGGAATTTCCCAAGGGAACAAGTGGGCTGTATTTGGATAGCACTGCCACTGACTATTGTGGAGGTGGCGGGCTGTTTCTAAACTCGATGCCGAGGTGATGTGCCGATCGCCCTCTCCGGCCAACACCAAGGACGGACATTGAATGTCGCCGAGGTGGATCAGTCGATCGTATCCAGCCCTCAGAGCGGTATTTAAAGCCTTGGTGGCCGTGTTGGAAGTTTTGAGGTAGGCGGGGGTACCTGCCTGTGCTAAGTAGCGGTAAGGGGTGGCTTTCTGCTGCTGTATCAAGTAGCGAAAGAGCGATCGCCTACCAAAAGTATCAATATTCCACTGCCAACCGGGTATCGCCCAATTGATAATTCCGGCTAAACCGGTGTAAAGGTTATCTTGCCAAGAGATGGGAGGGTGACTTCCTCGCGGTTTGGCTGCGGATGCCAGTAGAATCAAACCGGTGACTCGCTGGGGATATTTCATGGCTAATTCCAGGGCTAAAATCCCTCCCAAAGACCATCCGATCACCAAACACCGATCGACTCCCAATCTGTCTAAAAGTGCTTCTAAATCAAGGAGGTGGTCGGTCATTTCAAAGAAAGTTGAGGTGCGGCTGTTGCCATATCCGCGCAAGTCTGGGGCGATCGTCTGGAACCGCTTGGATAAGTGTTCTGTAAAGACGGACATACAATCGCCGGAACCTGGATGGCCGTGCAAGCAGAGGATGGGAAATCCTTCGCCTTTGACGGAAACGCTGAGTTTTTGATGCGGCATTTTTTAACTGTTTGGGCGGTGCGTTTTCCCCAGCTATAAATTTTATATTCCAGCCGTTAAAAGCTGGGGTTTCGGACAATGTAATCGGCAATTTTAGAAATAGACTGGCGCATTTGCAGATCGCTGCTGCGGGTGTCAATCACAGTCATCACATAGGCTTCGCCATCAATGCTCATCGCTAAAGTTGTGCCCAGAACCAGGGAATTTTGGCCTGTTTTTTCGCCCAACCACTGAGCTTTAGTTCCTTCCAAGGCTGCAAATCCCAGAGCGCGATCGTACTGGCGGTTGAGAGTTTCTATTAACAGTTTAGCACCAGGTGTTTCGCCATTGTAAATTTGCACCATCATTTCGGTGAGTTCGTTAGCAGTCAAGCGGTTGGGACCGGAACCGGGGTTGGCGGGCATAATCTTTTCCCCCATTAATTTGAAGTTTACCCGGGTGACTTGGTAGCCGCGATTTTCTAAGAATTGATTGATGTAATCGGAACCCAAATAATCAATAAGTTGATTGGTGGCGGTATTGCTGCTGCGATCGATCATTTCTTCTAACAGTAGCTGTAGCGGGTAATTTTTAGGGGACAAAATCTGCGTCGATGAGTCTTCGGTAAAATTACCGCGATTGACAAATACTTCCTTGTTCAAACTTATTTTCTCTTTTTCCACTTTTTGCATCAGGGCGACAGCAATCGGCAGTTTAATTAAGCTGGCTGGACTCACTGGAGGTACATCACCCCGCAGGTGCACGCACTCTCTAGAAAGGTTGCAAATGCCGATCGAAGCTTGCCCAGACAAACCGCTTTCCCGGGCAACCGCAGCCAAAAAATCTGATTTTGCTTGCTGCACTTGAGAGGTTGCTGCCGTTAAATTTTCCCGGTATTCTTGAGCTTTTGAGGCAGTGAGGGAAGCTAAAAATGAATTTTGAGGAACTTCCTGCAAGTTGTTGAGGGCCTGATGCCAGAAAAATTGAGTTTGCTGCGAAGATTCGATCGACTGATTTTGCTGCCGTGTAGTTTCTACGGCTCGGTTGGCTAAACGGACTGCTTGCTGTAAGTTGTCGTTAGCCCTCTGTTCTACTAATATTTGAGCTTCCACCGCCTGCAACTGCTGTAGGACTTGTTCTTGAGGATTTGTGGCGACGGGAACTAAGCGGGAGAGCAGGGTTGGTTCTGGGGAGGGAGAGGGGGGCTGTTCTAATTCGCTGACGAGCCGATCGCGAATTTTGTAGAGTTCGTCTAAGGAACGCGGGTTAGATGATTGAGAGAATGAAGTTGCGATTGTTAACATCTGAACCAGTCCGATGCCAGCTACTACTGCCAAAGTCTTGTTGGCGATCGACAAAAAAGGCCTGATCCCTCGCATATTCAACATCCTCAACACAACCAAATTCAATATAAGCAGCTATTGTTACAGGAGTCAAACGATTTTAGATTTGTTCTCCAATCTAAAATCTAAAATCTAAAATCTAAAATGGTTCGATCGCGCCACTGCGCTAAGATAACCAAAATAAAGGGAGCGATCGCACGAAGGAAATCAACCCCCTCTAAATATTGCAAACTATCTACTTTCTGCGCCGCCGTCGCCAGTCAGCACCCAACCGCTTGAGGTAATCCCAGCCGCGTTGGGGCCAGACATGATCGCTACCGATTTTTTCGGCAATCCAGCGAGCTACTTTGGGGCCTGTCCAGTCTCCGCCGTCGGGGGCAGATCCTTGCAGCGCTTGTCGCAGTTCTTCTTGCTGTTCAGGATCCAGCAAGGATTTCGCAGGAGGGGGCTGGCGGTCTCCGCTGCGGTTCCTGACAGAGTTAGGGCCTTCTCGGTTGTAGCGCTGGACAATTTCTTTGGCGTAGTCGTAGTTGAGACCTACGACTTGGGCTGCTTGTTTGATAGTCCAATTTCGGGAAACTAAGAGCAGCAAGTGCCAGCGGCGCGACTCTGTGGTGTTTTGTGCCTGCCGGTAGCGAAGTTTGAGTTCCTCTGCCGTCAGGTGGGATTCTAAGTGAGCTTTAGGTGGCATTCCTCCAACGGGGCATCGGGAACTTCTTACCATATATCTTTGGTTTTGGGGATAATTCCGGATGAAATTGTTTTCCTGGGGATCGTGGGGGCAAATACTTAGCTTTTTTTGCTGCTGATGCACGCAGATAGATACAGGTGAGGAAGCACTGCTGTTTTTTTGCAGGTGCGCCTAACAAAAGACCTCGGCGTGGCGGTGAGCGTTCCGAGCTTTTTTGTGAACCCCACATTTCTGAGCGGCTTTTTGACCCGTGGCACAATGGGCGTGGATGCGAAAAGCTCGATCTTTTCTGTAATTACGCTGCAGCCATTAATTCACTCGGATGACTGATAACTTTTCGTAATTTTTGGCTAGAATAGCGCACTTTATTATCTGGGGATAATTCTTTTTGAAGTTGCAGCAACAAGCTAATACCTTGTTGCTCATAAGTCAATACGGTTCAGTTAAGCCCGATCCTCGCTAGCCCCCCGAACCAAGGAGGCAACAAGAACTCGATCTTGCATCCCCCCAACGATTGGGGGTATACGAGAGGGATCTGCGGGCAATAAACAGTGTGACCCAAGCGTATTGGCTAATAAGTTTCTATTTCTTCTTGAGTTTTTTCAGGGCTATCAGGAGGGTAATCCAAGTTGAAATCCGCTTGATATCTAAATATGGTTTTAAACCATGGATTAATTGTATCTAGCGAAAGGAGTAAGAGTTCAGGATCGATCTTGCCAAGATTATCTGGTTACATTCCCCATAAAGGGTAGCAGCAATAATCGGGAATGAATTTATTTATTTTGATATTTTTCTACGCTAAATCATTGTTGCGTAGAAGATAACCTGGGTGAGATATTTTAAATGTTATATTTTAGATTAAATAATGAAAAAAGACTAATTTTCTTTGATGTTTTAGATTAAAACATTCGGAATGGGTGATTTTCTAAGGATTTTAATCTTGCATACATAGGTGTGGAAGCAGAACCTAATTATGTAGGCTGCGCCTTGCGCGCCTTACCCTGATAATTGGCACGTCAAACTACTTTTTGCATAAGTTATAATACAGTTGCATTCTTTGTTGTTTAAAACATTAGGTAAAAAGCTCTAGCGCTATTTTTTGTCTGGTGCGATTTTGAGAATTTAATCTATTGTATGTAAAAGGGTCGATCGCGCGATCGAACAAAGCCACAAAAATAACGGACTTTGCCGAATAGCTGTAAGTGCGTGCAATTGCCAGCTATATTAACTGTATTGTCTCAAAGTAGAAATGATAAAGGTACGAGCATGGCATCCATCCGCGAGTTGCACCGACAACTGGTCAATAAAGAACGCTCGGCTGTGGAAATTACTCAAGAAGCATTAGACCGAATTACCCAGCTAGAGCCGAAGTTGAAAAGCTTTCTGTGCGTGACAGCAGACAGCGCATTGGCGCAGGCCCACAAAGTGGATGCCCAAATCGCAGCCGGAGAGCAAATTGGCCTGTTGGCCGGCATCCCGATCGCCGTTAAAGACAATATGTGTACCGAGGGCATTCCCACAACCTGTGCATCTCGGATTTTGGAGAATTTTGTGCCTCCCTACGATGCAACCGTCGTCTCGAAACTCCAAGCAGCCGGTGCGGTGATTGTGGGTAAAGCGAATATGGACGAGTTTGCAATGGGGAGCTCGACAGAAACTTCTGCTTATCAAGTTACCGCGAATCCTTGGGACTTGGAGCGCGTGCCCGGAGGGTCTTCTGGCGGTTCTGCCGCAGCGGTAGCCGCCGGAGAATGTGTCGTGAGTTTGGGTTCGGATACAGGCGGCTCAATCCGCCAACCTGCTGCTTTTTGCGGTTTGGTGGGGCTGAAACCGACTTATGGATTGGTTTCTCGCTACGGTTTGGTCGCCTATGCTTCTTCTCTCGATCAAATCGGGCCCTTTGGCAGGACTGTTGAGGATGCGGCGATTTTGTTGGGGGGGATCGCCGGTTACGATCCGAGAGATTCCACGAGTCTGAATGTCCCAATTCCTGACTACGCCCAAGCTTTAAGACCCAGTTTGCGACCGAAGGGTCAGATTAGAATTGGTGTAATTAAAGAAACTTTTGGTGTCGGGTTGGACTCGGGGGTTAAAGACGCTGTTACTAAGGCGATCGAGCAATTTCAACAATTGGGCGCAGAAATTCAAGTCATTTCTTGTCCCCGGTTCCGCTACGGTTTGCCCACTTACTACATTATTGCTCCCTCGGAAGCTTCGGCAAATTTGGCGCGATATGATGGAGTCAAGTACGGTTTTCGGTCTCCAGACTCCGATAATCTTTTGGATATGTATGCCAAAACTCGCTCTCAAGGGTTCGGTGCGGAAGTTAAACGCCGGATTGCGATCGGCACTTACGTTTTGTCGGCTGGATATTACGACGCCTATTATCTAAAAGCTCAAAAAGTTCGGACTTTGATTAAAGAAGACTTTGAAAAAGCTTTTTCTCAAGTTGATGTTTTAGTGTGTCCCACAGCTCCTACTACCGCATTTAAAGCAGGCGAAAAATTTAACGATCCCCTGAGTATGTATTTGTCAGATTTGATGACTATTCCGGTGAATCTTGCTGGTTTGCCAGCTTTGAGTTTGCCTTGCGGATTTGATGATAAAGGAATGCCGGTGGGCATACAACTGATTGGTAATCTTTTGCAAGAATCTCGCCTGTTTCAAGTGGCTCACGCTTACGAACAGTCTACGAATTGGCACTTGCACCACCCGGAATTGGATTAATTTTTGAAAATCGGCGGAATACGGCGGCGGAAGTTAGTAATCGATCTTGGCTAATTGTCTGAATTAATCATTTGCCATTAGCTTTTGACCGATATCTAATTTCCCGCGTGCTCTATCTATGAACAAGTTGCTAGTATTCCTTTTGTCTAAATCGCTAATAGCTTTTGGGATAGTTTTGGCGGTCGCTTATTCCGCTGCTTGTGTATTCCTCTTTGTAGCCCAAGGTAAGTTTATCTTTTTTCCCGCGCGCGCGATCGAAACTACCCCTGACGATTTTCAGTTGAGATATCAAGATGTTTGGCTGCCAATTCCAACTAAAAAAGGCGCGGTGGAAAGCGTTCACGGGTGGTGGATTCCTGCCTCGGAAAATCCCCCCAGCCCCCCCTTAGCAAGGGGTGGAGCCAGAAAGGGGGAGTCGTTTCTGGCTACGCCCCAAAGTGACAAACGGGTCATCGCTGCGGTTCCCGCCCTTAACAAGGGGGGGTTAGGGGGGGTAGTTTTGTACCTGCACGGCAATGCTTCAAATGTGGGATCAAATGTCGAACACGCTTATCGATTTCATCGATTAGGTTTGTCGGTATTTGTGATGGATTATCGCGGTTATGGAAAAAGCCAGGGCGATTTTCCGAGTGAATCTCAGGTTTATGAGGATGCTCAACTTGCTTGGGATTATTTGGTGAAACAGCGGGGGATTAACCCGAATCAAATTTATATCTACGGTCATTCTTTGGGAGGGGCGATCGCGATCGATCTAGCCGTGCGCCACCCGGAGGCGGCGGGGTTAATTGTAGAAGGCTCTTTTACTTCGACGCGGGCGATGGTGGATTTCCAAAAAGGGCTGTTTTGGATGTTTCCGATCGATTTTTTGCTGACGCAGCGGTTTGATTCTCTTTCAAAAGTCGATCGCCTGCAAATCCCCGTGCTCTTTATTCACGGGACTGCTGACAATGTAGTTCCAGTGGAAATGAGCAAAAAAATGTTTGAGGCAGCACCTGATCCCAAACAGCTTTACATAGTTCCTGATGGAGGTCACACTAATGTGGCACATATCGGGGGCGCAGAATATCTGCAAATACTGAGCCAATTTTTAGGTTCTTCAAACTAGATAAAAGCTGTTGGCGGTAACAGGTTAAGTTTGATATCTGTACCGCCTGCTCGCCCTTCTCACTGTACATATCTAAAGCGGAGCAGTTATCCCGATGATACCGCTTACTGCAACCTTAATACATTCAGCCACCAATCATTTAAGGCATAGCAGTAATTGCAGTAATTGTTCGTGCTTATAGCTTGTTCATTCTTAACTTCGCAGCCTCGCCGAGATATTTTTCTGTTCGGCATCCGGGCGCCGCAGAGATTGGCATCTGTGAGATTAGCTTTGTTCAATCTCGCATCCCTCAAGTCGGCCGATCTAAGGTCTGCACCGCTGAGATTTGCACCGCTTAAATCTGCTTCTTGGAGGTCTGCACCGCTGAGATTTGCACCGCTTAAATCGGCATTTCTCAGGTCGGTTCGACTGAGTTTAGCGGCGCTCAAATTACTGCATTTTAAGTTAGCCAACTGAAGGGATGCGTCTCGCAGAAAACTCTCGCTGAGGTTGGCATTTTCTAAGTTTGCTCCCCTGATGTCTGCCCTGCTCATGTCGGCTTTGCTGAGGTCGGCGTCGGCCAAAAAGGCGTTTCTCATGTTGGCGTTGTTTAAATTAGCTTCCATTAAATCAGCCGCAGTCAAGTCGGCATCAACTAAGTCAGCCCTGCTGAGAGTGGCGCGGCTTAAGGAAGCGCCAAACAAATCTGCACGGCTTAAGGAAGCGCCAAATAAGTCGCATCCGGGACATCCTCTTGTTTCTAGCAGCCGCTTGACTAGAGACAGATTTTGAGCTTGCAAGGGAAGTGCGGCGCACAATGGGAGTAGCATTATCGCTGCAGCGAGAATTTTCAGGTTGATTTTGGTCATAGTTTGGGTAAGTCCTGTAACTGCCTTTCATCACCGATTTGTCTGCTGGACTTACGTGCGGGGGATCAAAAACCCGGTTTCCTCGTTAATTCCTCGCTGTCAAACCCAATATTCTGAGCAGAAACTGGGTTGTTTGCGTAAGTCCTAGTCTAGTGGATGGACGTGACTCGACGGTGTAAGGTTCGATCGCGCTCACGCTTGCGGATATTACCTACGCCTTGGGGATGAGAGCGCGCACTTCAAGGCTCCCTTGCAGCTTCCCACGGCCCGAAGCCGGCGCTGAATGCCAGGGATTCTGGAGCTTGCGACGGCTGCAGCAAGTGGCTGACTCCGACATCGGATAAGTATTTGTACTCAGTGCAGTTGGATTGTGCTGCGTAGGGCGATCGTTCTCCGTACAGGCGATCGGTAAATAAGCCAATTGGCTTAGACTTTTAAGACATATTGCTGATGCGTTACCTTCTGTAAAAAAGATAGCATTCTGGTGTGATCCCCGAAATAATACCGAGCCAACAAGTATCAAAAAAATACCACGTGTCTCGGCGGGTGATAAAATTGGGTACAGCTAACACTTTCAGACGAGGAAAATAGATGTCGAACAGCATAGATCAACTTGCAGAAGGCGGCAGGGGGATCACACTCATGTGGCAGATTGCAGACGAGCTAAGTTACACCCGGACTCTCGACGGTCGAAATTGTTTGTCGCTGAGCAAAAGTTACGAAGTAGAAGGTCGCAATCGATCGCAAAATATAAAAAATGCTAGC
Organism: Microcoleus sp. K4-B3; assembly: GCF_036704615.1. Taxonomy (NCBI): domain Bacteria; kingdom Bacillati; phylum Cyanobacteriota; class Cyanophyceae; order Oscillatoriales; family Microcoleaceae; genus Microcoleus; species Microcoleus sp. K4-B3. The sequence continues at coordinate 15,267 of NZ_JAUBSF010000055.1, read as the reverse complement.
ATTTTAGATGGGTTAATGAATTGCTTAAATACCTGGGATTGGCAGAATGAAATACAGCAGGAACAAGAACTGCATGACAGTTATGTTCAACACATTAGCCTGCAAGTCAACACAGATGTGAATGCTTTAACTCTAGTTTTGGAGTGGTTTGAGCAGTTGAAAGATTTATCGATACCTAATGAGGTTTGGTGGAAGTTTCAGTTAGCTTTGGCTGAAGGTTTCACTAATGCAGTTCGCCACGCTCACAAAAATCTGCCAATTGAAACTCCTGTTCAACTGGAAATTATGGTGTTTAAGGGACGGTTGGAACTCAAAATTTTGGATTGTGGCCCGTATTTTGATTTTGATGCTAAGCTGAAGGAAACTATCGCAGCAGATAGAAAACGCTGCTTGGATTTAGAGGTTTTGAACCATGCTTGCTTAATGCTTAGCAGACCGAAGACTTGGGAACTTTCTCAGTTTATAATTGCTCGATAGCTTTGGAGTGAGAGACAATTAAAAGACTGGCACGGTTGAAAATGTGTTATGCTAAAAACGGTGTTAGGGGACGAGTGACGGGTTTTGTCTCCATGTGCGTGAGGGGTTTTGAATACTTCCGACCTGCGGCAGCTTTGCTTAAAAGCTATGGGCTTGGGTGATTCTCTAGCGGTTCGAGAGCAACCGGTGCCTCTGTCGAATTAAACATTAAAAACTCAAAATTAAAAGTTCAAAATTATTCACACTAATTTGGGATTTTTTAATTTATCATAGTATCTGGTTGCTCACCAATTACTAATGATTTCCAAAGAAACTTTATTTGTTCTCTCTCTATTTCCCTACTTGGGATTTCTCTGGTTTTTGACTCGATCGGGAAAAACACCCCGTTTAGCTCTGATGGGATTTTACGGCACTCTCGTTTTTGTGGCTGTGACTATTCCCGCCGCAATTTACGCAAAAGTTGCCTACAACGAGTCGCTAGCAAATGTCGATTGGCTGCACGGTTCTGCGGAACTATTCTTAACACTTGCCAATATTTTATTAGTTTTAGGCTTTAGAGAAGCGGTGATTAAAGCCAAAGCATCGTCACAAAAGGGCGGCGAGGAGCAAGAGTGTCTTTTAGATGGGGGAGAATAGCCGGGATCATCTCAGTTTTGTATTTACTCTCCGCAGAAATGCTCCAGAATAGCCGCAGTTAACAGTGAACTGTTGACATACCACTTGGTGCTCCCCCAACCTGCAAAATTTTAGGAAAGCATTAGAATAGATGGAAACTCACATCAAGCACTTCTAGTGTCCTCACCTTGGTTTCTTGCCACGGGCTCAACCTGAGAGCCGAGATTTTGGGTTTAGAAAGCGAGTTTCTCAGGTATTATCGAGAATGGTGCTCTGGGCGTGAGTGGAAACAGACTACCATGTTGCTAAGTTTAGCTGTGGTGGGAATCTCCAGGCCGGAAAAAAGATGAGCTATTGCCTCAATCCCCATTGCCAAAAGCCGCAGAATGCTGACTCAAGCAATTTTTGTCTGGCGTGCGGCTCTAAATTGCTACTGAAAGAGCGTTACCGCGCCATTCAACCTATCGGTGAAGGAACATTTGGCAGAACTTTTTTAGCTGTCGATGAAGATAGGTTGAAAACTCGCTGCGCCATCAAACAATTTTTCCCCCAAGTGCAAGAAAAGGCCGAATTAGAAAAGGCAACTGCACTGTTCAAACAAGAAGCTCACCGGTTGCACGAACTCGGAGAACACCCGCAGATTCCAAGTTTGCTGGCTTCTTTTGAACAAGCAAAACGTCTGTATCTTGTGGAAGAGTTAATCGAGGGAAATAATTTGTTTCAGGAGTTGCAGCAGCAGGGAGCTTTTAGCGAGGAACAGATTTGGGAATTGTTGATCAATTTGTTGCCTGTTTTGCAATTTGTTCACGAACAGCAGGTGATTCATCGGGATATTAAGCCGGAAAATATTGTGCGAAGAACTCCCCAAACCTTGTGGGCTGCGGCGGGATATGGCACCTCAACTCCTAGTAAAGAAAAACGAGGGGCAAATTTACCTCAATCTTCTGGTGGTATGAAAGGGATAATTGTCGCTGAATCTCCTGCTGTAGAGGGGAAGGCGAGGGGGGGTCAGTTTGTGCTAGTAGATTTTGGAGTTGCTAAGCACATTACCGGCATTTCTGAAGCGAAAACGGGGACGATAACTGGAACTGCTGGCTATGCGCCGATCGAACAAATTCGCAGCGGCAAAGCGTATCCGGCGAGCGACCTTTACAGTTTGGGCGTTACCTGCATTCACCTGCTAACTGGGGCGGTACTGAATGATTTGTTCGATGCTTTGGAATGCAAATGGATTTGGCGATCGCACTTGGCGCAAAAAGGCATAAAAGTCAGCCAAAAATTAGCAACTATTTTGAATAAATTGCTCAAAGATTCGGTAAAAGATCGATATCAGTCCGCTGGTGAAGTGCTGCAAGACTTGGTAAAATTTGGGCAATATCCCCGCTCTCAAATTTCTTATAATTATCGAACCAAAATAGCTATAAATTCGCCATTAACTAACTCGCAGCCAAATACAGCAACCGCCGTATCGGCCGCGCCTGCCCAAAATGTTCATGTTGCGCCATCCGCTAGCAATCCGAAATTATTGTCTAATAACTGGCGGCGCGCGCGCATTCTCCACGGTCATTCAGACTCGGTTAATGCTGTTGTTATTAATCCTCAAGGCAATATTCTCGCTAGCGCCAGCGACGATAAAACAATTAAGCTGTGGGACCTGCAAACAGGTGAATTCATCCATACTTTTTTCGGCCATTCCGCCAGGGTTGATGCTGTGGCAATCAGCCCAGATGGGAGAATGATGGTTAGCGGCAGTTTTGACAGAAAAGTCATTGAGTGGAAGCTGGATAAAAAGGCGATGATTCGCGAATTTTACAGCGATTTTGGTTCGCCCTACAGTCACCGCTACGGCTCCGTGTACTCGGTGGCTTTTAGTTGCGACTCGGGAGCGATTGCGAGTGCTAGCGGCGACCAGAGTATTAAATTGTGGAACCAGCGCAACGGAGCATTGGTTCAAAAACTTTCGGGACATTCTGACAAGGTTTTATCTGTTAGTTTTCGCCCTCAAAGTATGATGCTTGCCAGCGGCAGTGCTGACAAAACTATCAAGATGTGGTTTGTAGGTATTGGGGAGAGTGTACGGACTTTTGTCGGTCATTCAGATTGGGTTTATGCGATCGCATTTAGTCAAGATGGAAAGATGATTGTCAGTGGAAGTGCCGACGCTACTGTTAAATTGTGGAATGCCGATACAGGGGAATTGATTAATACTTTGAGGGGGCATTCTGAGGCGGTGATTTCGGTGGCGATTAGTCCCGATCGCGAAACGATGGCTAGCGGCAGTCGAGACGGTACGGTGAAACTCTGGAATCTGGAAACAGGAGAATGTTTGTGCAGTCTGGCTGGGTGCAATCCGGTGGCTTTTAGTCCTGACGGTCAAACTTTAGTCACCGGTGGCGATGGCGGCGAAGTGTTAGTTTGGCGGGCGTCTGTTTAATTGGGCGAGATAATTGAGATACTTGTGAAGGCGATCGGCGTCAGTGTCAAGTAAACGACTGGCCCAAGAATGTACATTAAGTTGCGATCGCATTTCTCGAAACACCGCAGCATCCCCGGCATTGTCTAGAGGAAAAACCCAAGCATCAAATTTAGCGGACTTGAGACGGCTAACAGTTCCCTCGCCATCTTGCACCCACAATTGACGGTTAATGCGAAAGGGTTGACAGGAATATTCACCGACAACAATTCCCCCCACAGAAACGCTAGCATCTTCTCCCCGATAGGAAAGTTCTTCCAAAAGGGCTTTGAGGTCATTGAGTTTTTCCCCGTCTTGTACTTGCTGCAGTGTAAGCTTGACAATGACCATTTCTAAAACTTCCACAGGTTTTGTCGATCGTACAATGTTGACTGGTTTCGCCGGCCAAGGGTTGTTTATTTCCGGTTCCGCCCTCTCGATTTCCTCTGCAACCTGTACTGTTTCAACCGGCTTTGCAGTGTCTACAATTATCTGAATTTCCTCCCCATCTTTCTCGATTTTTCCACTAATCTGTAAGATAGCATTCTCTACAATGTAAGGTTTCACTTGTTCGTAAGCCTTGGGGAACACAACAGCTTTTATTTGATGTGTCAAATCTTCTAATTGCAAAATTGCCATTGCATCGCCTTTTTTTGTCACTACAAGTTTGATAGCGCTGAGCATGACAATAACTGATACTTTTCCCTTTTTATCGGCTAACTGTTCGAGAGTCACCACATCGGGGTCTGGGTTTACTTGCATGAGAAACTTTAGGGGATGTTCTGATACATAAAAGCCCAGTAATTCTTTTTCTAAACGCAATTTATCCTGTTTGTCCAAATCTTTTACAGGCTTTGATTTGGGAGCAGAGTCATACGTACTTGCCGACTTTCCGAAGCTCGTACCCAACAAATCAAATAGATTGCCTTGGCCACTTTCTCGATCTCTTTTGCGGTCTTGCGCCCATTTAATGACCCCTTCCAGGTCGTTTATTAATTGATTGCGGTTGTTGTCAATTTTATCAAAAGCACCGCATTGAATTAATGCTTCTAAAGCGCGGCGGTTGACAGAATGGAGATTTACACGATCGCACAAATCCGGCAGCGATTTAAACTTACCCCCTTCCTGCCGCGCCGCCAAAATATTTTCAATTGCCGCTTCTCCCACATTTTTAACCGCCGAAACCCCAAACAAAATTTTATCTTTTGCAGAGCCCGTCATCTGTTTGGGCAGCGGTGTAAAAGTAAGTTCAGAGCTATTAACATCCGGCGGTTCAACCTCAATACCCAGCTTGAGACAATTGGCGATATATTTCTGTACTTTATCCTGATCGCCCCTGTTAGCAGTCAGCAGTGCAGCCATGTATTCTAGAGGATAATTCGCCTTTAAATAGGCAGTTTGATAAGTGATATAGGCATAGGCCATTGAATGGGATTTATTAAAGCAGTTAGATGCCACCAAACTATTTTCTAGGATAAAGTTATGTTCTCGTTCAACGCCTATGTCATAGACTTCTTGAGTTCCTAGTGATTTTCGACTAATAATTTTAACCATGTTTGTAACTCCTTAGAATATCCTCAATTTTAGTCTTTTTTCGTTGCAATCCCAAGCGGGGATACTGATACACAAAATCATAGAATGCTTGTATATTTTTTCGACTAAAGATTCTCCAATAATAAACTTTTTTTAATTGATGCTCTTGTACAGAACCCATACCTAGGCGCCTTGCTAGTCCGCAGGCAAATTCAAAGGAACCCACAATGCAGACTAAACCGCCACTTCTACCTTTGTTTGCATAAGCACAACCGTCACCGTCAAAATAGCCTAACACATAAGACCCTAAATATTTTAAGTTAGGGAAATAGGTAACTTCCGAAAAAGTTCTTCCTGTTATGATGCCGTAGCCCTGTAAAGAGCTTGCCAGTTGTTCAGAAGAAAAATTTATTCGGTAGTGAGGAGCATAATTTTGAGGCTGAATAACTCTAATTTCACCAGAGTATTGTAGCTCTATGCTGAGCATTTCTGTAAGTTCTTTGTCAATAGATTCAAAAGCTACATAATTAGTTTGAGTAACGCAGCCATCAGCAGCTATCAATCCTAATAAATAAGCTTTAGCTTGAGAGTCAATTACATCAAAATAGCTCTCATTTAAAGTATAGCGGTTTCGCCGCTTAGTATTAATTTCCGCTTCTTTTAAAACCCTTGAAACTGCTCTTTCGCTCACACCAAGGTAGTTAGGAATGTCTCGACACTCCATGCCCTGATTAAAAGCAGAAATGATTTGTTCCTTGTGTTCCGATTTTAGCTGCCTATAGTCGAGATACATTTTATATATCTGAGCTAGAGTTGATTTGTTTTAAGTCTAATCCTTGTTCAAAGATTTCGTCAATGGGCAGCATTTGACCGCCAACAGTCATAAACTTGTGATCTTTTGTGGCGCGAATTATCGAGCCATCTTCCAGGCAATACTCAAAGACCTCCTGCTGCCCCCGGCGATGCCACTGTGCAATTGACTGTGTATAAATATAACCGTTGCTATCAACACTATAAACAGTACATTCAATTTTTTCCTCAACAATTTTGCCAATAGCCATCGCCCCATATTCCACTGTCAATATCTTCGTGTCATAGCTCAAGCAATATTCCGCGAATTGCAGCATCTGCGCGAACAGTTTCTCAGCAATTCTTTGACTGACTCCATTCTTAGTTGCGCCGTCGATAAATGTTTCCTTTTGCTTCTGCATTTCATCAGCTTTCTTCTTGCCCATTGCGCGCCGCAGCAAGTCAGCTTGACCCAAAGAATAGCCCGCCAAATCTTGAGCCATCCGCATAATTTGCTCTTGAAAGCAAAGCGTTCCGTAAGTCTCTTTTAAAATCGGTTCTAATAGCGGATGATCGTACTCAACTGTTTTACCGTGCTTGCAGTCAATAAACTGAGGAATCAAACCTGCATCCAGCGGGCCGGGTCGGTAAAGTGCCAAAATAGAAGAAATATCATCCAGACAGGAAGGTTTGAGTTTTTTGACTACATCCAGCATTCCCGATGATTCTAACTGAAAAATACCTTCTAAATCTCCTCTTTCTAAAAGTCTATATGTTTTATCTACATCATCGGGTAACTTTTTGATTCTGCCAAAAGTCTCTTGAGCTCTGCGCTCTATATCAGAAGGTAGCATTTCTGGATCGACAATTAGATTTTGGGTTTGCTTAATATAATCAACAGTTTTCTGGAGCGTTGTTAAATTTTTCAATCCTAGAAAATCCATTTTCAGAAGACCTAGTGCTTCCAAATCTTCCATATAATACTGCGTAATCACAGCACCTTCGTTATTTTTTTGTAGCGGTACAATTTCATCGAGCGGGTCTGAAGAAATCACTACGCCGGCCGCATGAACGCCAAAGGTTTTGTTTGTCCCTTCAATCCGAATTGCCATGTCAATCCACTGACGAACAGGGACTTTTGTCCCGGTTTCTTCATTGATGCAAATTGTATTTTCGTAGTTGTCTTTAAATTCCTGTGCAGGTGTTGCATCAGAAATCATCACTTTTAGTTTTTCCGGTTTTCCCCGCGACACGGGAATTAATTTTGCCATTTCGTCTGCTTTTTTGTAGGGAATGCCTAACACTCTGGCAACATCTTTCAAGACAGCTTTTGAGGTCATTCTGTTGAAAGTAATAATTTGCGCTACGCGCTCTTCGCCATACTTTTCAGTAACGTATTTAATCATGTCGTCCCGTCTTTCTATGCAGAAATCGCTATCGATATCTGGCATGGATTTGCGTTCTGGATTGAGAAATCTCTCGAATAGCAGTCCGTGATGTACGGGGTCAATATTGGTAATTTTTAAGACGTAAGCAACTAGGGAACCTGCGGCTGAACCGCGTCCTGGGCCTACGGGAATTTGGTTGTCCCTCGCATATTTCATGTAGTCCCAAACTACTAGAAAGTAGGTGGAAAAACCCATCTGCTGAATCATTTTTAGTTCGTATTCCAGCCGTTCTTTGTAGACGGCGGTAATTTCATTGCGACTTCTAGCTTTGAGGCGTTCTAATAGTCCTTTCCATGATATTTCTTCGACAAAAGTGTCTGCTGTGTGTTCTGGGGGGATTGGATAGTTGGGAATGCGCGATTCCCCCATGATGTCGTAAGATTTTACTTTATTTGCGACTTCTAAAGTGGTGTCGATCGCATCTTTGATTGTTTCATCATCCAAATGGTCTCGAAACAGTTGGGCCATCTCGTCTGCGGACTTCAAATACTCAGTACCGCTGTAGCGCATCCGCTTGTCTTCTTCAATCAGTTTGTTGGTGTTAATGCACAGTAAAGCATCGTGTGCTTCTACGTCGTTGCAGGAAATATAGTGAGAATCATTGGTGGCAATTATTTTAATGTTGAGTTCGCGGGCAATTTTGACGATTTCAACATTAACAATCCGGTCTTCCGGGGAACCGTGGTCTTGAATTTCTATATAATAATCTTCCCCAAATACTTCTTTATACCATTTGGCAACTTCGCGGGCAGTATCTAGCTTGTTTTGCAGAATCATTTGGGGAACTTCGCCGCCCAAACAAGCACTGGTGACAATTAAGCCTTCGGAGTATTGTTTTAGCAGTTCCTTGTTGATGCAAGGTCGGGCAAAAATACCTCTTTCAGGCATTCCCTTTAAATGGGAAATTGTGGTTAGTTTGACGAGGTTTTTATAACCTTGGGTATTTTTAGCTAAAACAACTTGATGGTATTTTCTTCTACCTCGAACTTTTACTTCAATGTCGCCGTTGACGACATACATTTCATTGCCAATAATCGGCTTAATATTTTTATTTCGGCAAACTTTGATTAGCTCGATCGCCCCGTACATCACTCCGTGGTCTGTAAGGGCGATCGCGGGCATCCCCAATTCCACCGCCCGTTCTGCGAGCTGCTGTAGCTGAGACGCCCCGTCCAGCAGGCTATAATCGCTGTGAATGTGCAAACCAACGAAGGACATAGCGATTTTGGATTTTAGATTTTAGATTTTAGATTGTACACCATCCGGATAGAGAAAGATCAAATAAAAAAATTTGGGACTCAATCGTTGTTCTCTCGTAGGGTGGGTATCGATTGCATTACTAAATATCGATCTAACTTTTACAAACTTGCTTGTTGCAAATAACGCTCCAAGTCTTTAACCCGTTCTTGTGTCACCCTAGCTCTGCAATAACCGTAGGTAGAAGCAGCCAAAGTTCCACCTTCAAACTGCCCCATTTCATAATTGCAAGATTCATCTCTAAACTTGAGCCAACTACGCTGTGCTACTATCAATCTTTGCTTTTGTTTGCTGTTGAGTTTCGGCTGAAGTTGCTGATATACTTGATTGAGTTTTCTGTCTGCTGCCTGAAACTCTTGACTGGAACACGCATTCTGATCCTGTGTAGTTTGAGGACTTTTGCAGTTAGGCTGTTGGGCAAGTTGCAAGGAAGTGTTGCTGGCTTTGCTGGGAAGCAAAAATCCGGCTGTCAACAACAGCGAACTCGCGGCTAATTTGACCCAAATAGTGATTTTTTTCAAAATATTTACCTCTTTTTCAATCTTTAATTTTTTCTGGTTGAGCCGATCGCCAAATCCACCAAGCCGCCGCCCATAGAGTAAAATTGCCAATGAGAGTCATCGCCGCTTGAAGGGTAACGATCCATTCTAGGGCGGGAGAGTTGTCAAAATAGTGCCATGTACAGGCACACATAGCGCTGACAAGAGCGGGCAGCATTCCGGCGGAAAGGGCCCACCAAGCTCGGTTTTGAGTGACTTCGCCGTAAGTCCAAATTAACCAGATGGCGGCAATCCACTCGACGACGCTAGAGATGTGAATAATCCAGGTGGGAATTGACAAAGCGTGCATTTTTTGTATCGTGAACGAAGATGAAAGATTTATCGATCGGGACTTACGCAACTGTCATATAAAGTATGATGAGTCAGTCGATTTTAGATTTTAGATTTTAGATTTTAGATTTACTCCACAGATGAATCTTGGAGCTTGAGCTTTGGTCTAAAATTTTAGGAGCATCCACGACTTAAGTCGGGGCTTGTACCTGTTTTTGGGCTGGTCATACAACAATTTTAGATTAGCGATTTGAGATTTTATTAGATTGGCGATTTGAGCTGACTGATGACATAAAGCCTTGAAGTTTGCTGACAGTAACATTTTTTTGGGTATTAGTATTATCAAATTTCAAATCTCAAAAAAATCTAAAATCCAAAATCTAAAATCTAAAATAGTTACATTCCCCATCACAAACAAACAAAAGAGTAGAAATGCGAGCAATTTTGTGCGGCTATTACGGTAAAGGCAACGGCGGCGACGAGGCGCTGTTGGCATCGCTACTGCAAATGTTACCAGATGGCGTGACGCCGATCGTCCTGTCTGGCAATCCTGTCGAGACAAATCAGCGGTACGGGGTAGCTGCGCGCGATCGCATGAATGCGTTTCAAGTTCTCGAAGCACTCCGCACCTCCGACGCCCTAATCTGGGGCGGCGGCAGTTTAATCCAAGACGCTACTAGCATAGCGAGCCCTTTCTATTATGGGGGTTTGATGGGAATAGCGCAGCGGATGGGGTTAAAAACTGTTGCTTGGGCCCAGGGAATTGGGCCTTTGAAGCGCGAAATCACTCGCAAGTTATCTCAGCGCTGTTTTGCTGGATGCACCGCCGTCAGCGTGCGGGATAAAGGTTCAGCTACTTTACTTGCAGATTGGCAAATTCCCTTTACTTTAGCGCCCGATCCCGTGTGGGCTTTGGAGAATTCTCCCGTGTCGGGTTTGTGGGATTTACCTGCGCCCAGAGTTGCTGTTTGTTTGCGTTCTCATTCTACACTAACTCCCGCGCGTTTGTCAATCTTAACTCAAGCTTTAGTTGACTTTCAAAAAGCAACTCGCACCTTAATTTTGCTGCTGCCTTTTCAAGCGTCTCACGACTTAGAAATTGCCCAACATTTGCACGAAGCGCTGCCGAAAAGGAGCCGCATCCTCAGTTTAGACGATCCGAGAAAATTGAAAGGAGTCTTCCGGGGAGTCGAAATGGCGATCGGGATGCGCTACCACAGTTTAATTATGGCCGCATCCGAAGAATGCCGCTGTTTTGCTCTCAGCTACGATCCCAAAGTCAGCCAGTTAATGGAAGAGCTAGAAATGCCGGGATACTTATTATCAGAATTGCCAGACGATCCTTATTTAATCAGCAAAACCTGGATCGAACACTATGCTAACGGCGACGCCTTATCGCCAGACAGGATAAAATTTATAGTAGAGCGATCGCTCTTTCATCGCGAAGTATTGCGAGCCGCGCTCCAGCAGTCTCCGTAAGAGGTAAAATACCGTGACAGCCAGTACAGCAGACTTAAAAATTACCTGGGAAAAATTGCCAGACGACTTCATTTTAGACGAGGAACCTGTGGAAAATATCGACCAGCCCTTGCTCGCTGCTGCCTTGCGCGAAATCCTAGAAATCGCAGGGCTAATAGTAGCAGGAATATTAGTTGCCCCAAACATGGGAATTTGCGCGACAGTAGACAGCAAGCTAGTTATCAAAGCTCCAGATTGGTTTTATGCCCGCAACGTCCAGCCGCTTTCTAGTCAAGAAATTCGCCGCAGTTACACTCCCAACTTAGAAGGGGAAGTCCCGGCGATCGTCATGGAATTTTTATCAGCTAGTCCCAACGATGAATATTCTAGTAAACAAACTTATCCGCCGGGAAAATGGTTTTTTTACGAACAAGTATTGCGAGTTCCAATCTATGCACTTTTTGAACCCGCCGCTGGAGTGTTAGAAGTATACCAGTTGGGTTCATCAGGAAATTATGAAGTACAACCACCAGATTTAAACGGCCGTTATTGGATTGCAGGAGTTGGGTTATTTCTGGGGGTTTGGCAGGGAACAAAAGCCGAAAGAACGGGATATTGGTTGCGCTGGTGGGATGAGAGCGGACAGATGTTATTGTGGGGAGCAGAAATGGTAGAAAGGGAAAGGCAGCAAAGGGCGATCGCTCAACAGCAAGCCGAACATGAACGAGAACGGGCAGAACATGAACGAGAACGATCGGAAAGATTGACCGCACAATTAAGGGCGGCAGGCATTGAACCAGAAGCCTAAAAGAATAAGAGGTAAAATACCGTGACAGCCACTACAGCCGACTTGAAAATTACCTGGGAAAAATTGCCAGACGACTTCATTTTAGACGAGGAACCTGTGGAAAATATCGACCAACCCTTGCTAGCCGCCGCCTTGCGAGAAATCTTAGAAATCGCGAGGCTAATAGTAGCAGGAATATTAGTTGCCCCAAACATGGGAATTTGCGCTACATTAAACGGCAAGCTAGTTATCAAAGCTCCCGATTGGTTTTATGCCCGCAACGTCCAGCCACTTTCTAGTCAAGAAATTCGCCGCAGTTACACTCCCAACTTAGAAGGGGAAGTCCCGGCGATTGTCATGGAATTTTTGTCAGCTAGTCCCAACGATGAATATTCTAGTAAACAAACTTATCCCCCCGGTAAATGGTTTTTTTACGAACAAGTATTGCGAGTTCCAATCTATGCACTTTTTGAGCCTGCGGCAGGATTGCTAGAAATCTACCAGTTGGGTTCATCAGGAAAGTATGAAGTACAACCACCAGATTTAAACGGCCGTTATTGGATTGCAGGAGTTGGGTTATTTCTGGGGGTTTGGCAGGGAACAAAAGCCGAAAGAACGGGATATTGGTTGCGGTGGTGGGATGAGAGCGGAGAGATGTTATTGTGGGGAGCAGAGATGGTAGAAAGGGAAAGGCAGGAAAAAGCAACTGTTCAACAGCGGGCCGATCGACTAGCCGCGCAATTAAGGGCTGCAGGCATTGAACCAGAAGTCTAATGCAATAATGAGCCATTTAAAATTGTCCCTCTGAAATTTTTAATGGCTCATTAACTAAAAAGTATTGAACAACATCGCAAAAATCAATATTTATCTGCGTAAATCCACGTTCATCTGCCTTCATCAGCGGTTCAAAATTACATTCAGGAGACAGCAAAATTGGCAAGAGTAAGAGTGCGGGAACACGTCAATCCCTTATCAATTAGATATCAAGCATCTGCAAGTCCCCCGGATTGGGCTAAAATCTATGCCGACTTAAATTTACCGCTGCATTTAGATATCGGCTGTGGCAGAGGACGGTTTTTGTGGCACATGGCGCAAGTACAAACTGACTGGAATTTTCTCGGATTAGAAATTCGGGAACCTCTGGTAGAGGAGGCGAATCTTTGGCGGGACGAAAAAGGCTTGACAAATTTGCACTATTTGTTTTGCAATGCGAATAGTTCTCTGAAGCCCATTTTAGAAACTTTTCCCGCTGGCAGTTTGCAGCGAGTTAGCATTCAATTTCCCGATCCGTGGTTCAAGAAAAAGCACCACAAACGGCGCGTGGTGCAGCAGGAATTAGTTAATGAATTGGCAATTTATCTGGGAATTGGTGGCGAAGTTTTTATTCAGTCAGATATTGAAGAAGTAGAAAGAGAAATGTGCGATCGCTTTTCATCTCACCCCAGTTTTAAACGTCAAAACGGCGACAACTGGTTAGCCGAAAATCCCCTACCTGTTGCTACTGAAAGAGAAATTGCTACTCTGAAACGGGGCGAACCAGTTTATCGAGCACTCTATCAAAAATAATGCTCGCTTTTGCAAACTCACCTTTGTCATAAATGTTATAACTTACATCTTGCACCTTTGTTAGGAACAGGCATCTTGCCTGTTCCACAAAACTTAATTTTCTTGTGGAACGGGCATCTTGCCCGTTAATAAAAGAATTATTTTTAACTTAAACCCAAGACGCCAGCCACATCCTCATTTTCCATTCCATTTGCGACAAAGGCAGTCCCAAATAGATAGGCATCCAGAAAATAAAAGCACCCAAAACCAGAAAAATAATTGTTACCCCCATCCCTCGGAGTCGAGTTTGAGGGCTGTGCAGCCACCTGTCAACCCACCAAGCAAGTGCTAAGGCTGCAAACACAGAACAGCCCATATAATGGTACAAAAATATGCAGCGAGTCACCTTCACCCAAGGCAGCAAATTAGCGGCCCAATTAACTATTAAATATAACGCCAGCCACATTTGGGCAGTCGGCGGAAACAAAATTGGCCGCTGCTGTTCTATCGTGTCAACAGAAGCCTCGCTGCGCGTTTGCAGCCACACCAAAATCCGGTGAACTAAAACTCCTATTACTAGCAGTAAAGCTAAGGTTGACAGCCACCAAAGCAATGGATTTCCCATTGCGTGAACGTCAAAAATTGCCTGAGTTGCACCTTCAGGTAAAGGTGGCAAAACCGGATCTGGTTGGGCATTGCTGCTAGCAGTTTTGTAGAAGTAAACTATGGGGCGCAGCATCAAAGGCCAACTGTACCACGTGGAACAGTAAGGATGTACATCTGGGCCGCTTTTAATCCGCTGGTGATAAGTCAAAATTTCCGTTTGCATCTGCCAGAAATTGGGAGTTGGATTAAAGTGCAGGTGAGGAATCCAAGAGATGCTGTAAACTAGAATAGGAATAATAGCTAGACTTAAGCAGAGTTCTATAAAATTGAGTTTAGTCAGTTTTTGTACGGGACTTTCGGCAGGAATTAGAGGTGAATCTACCTCGCGGCTTTGTTCTTCATTTCCTCTGTTACCCTGGATAAAACGAACTGCCCAAGCACAGATTAAAATTAGATAAGTACCGAAAAGAAACCATAATCCGTTCCATTTGATAGCCGCAGATGCGCCGAATCCAGTACCGGCGAGCACCAGCAAAAGCCAGCGCTTTTTGCCTTCTGCTTCTACGGATTTTAAAATAAATAACTGACCTAAAATTCCAAACAAAACTAGATAAATGTTGTTCAGCGCGTAACGAGACTCAACTAAAAACAAACCGTCGCAGGCGATAAACAAAGCAGCAAGAAAAGCAAAGGTGCGGCGCCGAACTAGCTGATAAGCCAGGCCTCCCACAACTAGGGGAATAAAGGAACCTGTAAGAGCATTCAGCCAGCGGTAATCCCAAGGAGAAAGCAGGGAGCCAGCCATACTGTTGACGGCTGTTTTGCCGAAGGGAAGGTGAGTGCCGATCCAAATGCCGATCGCAATTATGTATTGGCTCAGAGGCGGGTGAGCGTTGAAAAAAGGAGTTTTTGTGAGATAATCGTTGGCAAATTTAGCGTAATAAACCTCGTCAAATACTAAAGTGTTAAATCGTTCTAGTTCCCAAAATCGCAGAGTTAAGGAAAAGAGGAACACACCGAGCATTCCCAGGGCAAAAACAAAAATAGATTTGTGGGATTGTTTTTTGTTGGGGTTCATAAAACATCAAAAAATAGTAGATGCTAGGTTTGGGAGCGTTAATTTAAAAATACTGAGTTGAGAATAGCGTAAAAATTACAATTATGACTTTTAACCTTCGCGGAGGCAAATCCGAGGCGGTCGATCGCCCTTGCAGGATGTGGCACTACGTGCAGCGGCGGGTGCGATCGCACAATATGCCCCCGATGTAATCGGCACGCAGGAAGGGAAAGCGCACCTGATAAGCTGCGATCGACTATGATACCGGTTAACCAGGTCTTGTTTGAGCAGGTATTTATGAATCTCACGCTTTGGGTTTGGGGGCGTTACGGACTCGCTGTAATACCAAATTCCTAAAGTTCTGCTACAGATATAGCCTCTAAAATAAATTCCCATCCCGTCAAAGAAGCAAT
>NZ_JAUBSF010000183.1:0-3592 GCF_036704615.1 Microcoleus sp. K4-B3 | reverse complement strand
TTCGCTTCACAGGTATAAAGTCTATTGGCGTTTTTTTGTCAAGTACATTTTATACCAAATTAGATGAGCTTACCCTGAACTAAATAGCGAATCACTAATAGTGGGATAGGGCTAAATAGAGGATAAAAATTTTCATTCCATAGTCCAGTTTTTTTAGGAGGACCAAAATGAAATTCTCCTATCATCAATCCGTAATTAACAAAGTCAGCTTTTAACCGTTGTTGTAGGTTATCGATAAATTTAGGAGCTGATTCTTTTGGAAGATAGGGAAACAAAATCAGGAAAGTTTTAAATACAGCATCCTCGCTTGTTAAGTAGTTAGACAGAATTAATTACACAAATACATAGTAGAATGATATTCCAGGCAAAATTATGAGTTAATTAGAATTTCATATGATGTTTATCAGGGAAATAAATCCTCTTTCGTCTAAATTGTTACAGCGAATTTATCGCCAAAGCCGACATCATCAGGTACGTCACGCGTGCACATTGCCTCATATTAGCTTCGCAAGGAGTAAAAAAAGGAGAGTTAATGAATATTTTTCAAATAAGTTATAAGACCCTCTATAACTGGTTCAATCGGTGGGAATTAGAGGGAATGATAGGACTTTATAATAAACCAGGAAGAGGTTCTAAGCCACTATTTAACTCTTCGCAGAAAGCCCAAATTAAAGAGTGGGCTAAACAAGAACCAAGGCAATTAAAAACTGGAGTTTAGACTAAAAAACGAGCGCATCTAAAAGTAGCTGCCTTTAAATATCCGGCAAGCTGTTACTCAACAACTCAAGAGGGAGAAGATTAAATAGCTAATCTTGAAGATTTTTTGCGTCGAGAAACCCGTTTTTTGACAGTGGGATAGCATGGTGCCTTAGTCCGTACCTTTCCTGTTTCCCAACAGGCGTGATTTTCCCCTATGTTTAGGCAATTTCGTAGGAGTACCAATGTCAACTAAAACCGACAACATGGATTGGGCAACACGTCCAGGGGTTAAATTAATCGTAGCAGATTGCCAAGGTAATACATTCTCAACCACTAAATCCCTAGCTAGCCAGAGTTGCCAACTCATCAATGGCATTAAATCACTCCAACGTTCACATTGTTCAGGAGTTCTCAATTTAGGCAAAGTCCAATGCAATCGTTGCTTAGCAAATCTATACCAATGATCCACTCCAAAACGGCGTAAATATTTAAACCAAACAGTTTCTAAAGGTAGAGTTCGTTCTCCAACCCAAGCCAACCATAAGGGTGGAAACGGCTGACCGTTTGACATGGGCTTCATTCTTTCTACGAGGATTAAATTGACTCTGTGTTCAGCGGCACGATAAAAATGTAAGTCAAGCCATTGACTGACTCGAACTTGTCCCAACTGTGAATGTTCGTCAATTTCAATCACATTATCCGCTTGGAGCCATGTGGTTGGGTCATTCACCCTCATTTTCTGCCCGTGCTTACGTGGTCTACCGCGACCACTATAGGCTGGTGGTGCTGACCACAAGCAGGCATTACTTCGGACTCGCATTAAGCAATCAGCTTGAATATCTGCTATGGCTAGTACCCAACTTGCATTGCCATATTCTCGATCTAAAACTGCTAAGACTGGATTGATGCTCTGTTCACAAACAAGTTTGAGTTGGGAAGCTGCTTTTTCTATTGGTGAAGACCAACTACTAATTCGTTCATGTAGTAGCGGTAATGCCCAACTTCCTTCTGTTTCGGGTATCCACGCAATTGTACTGTATCCCTGTCCAATAATTACACCTGCCTGATATTCATGGGTTCTGTCTTTTAATGTTTTAGCCTCTGGTCTTCCCCATACAGTATGATCGATTGCCACTAATAGGTGTTCCGTTCGGGGTGATTCCTGCTGTAATTGCTGGAGATAGAGTAGCATCAGTTTTTTCCGGTCTGGCCTACTGTCTTGTAAGGCTTCATAGACGCTTGGCCATTGACGCTTGAATAATGGATTGAGTGAAAATTCCGCTAAACATGACGCATTTCTGGTGGTCATCACTGCATCCATCAGCTCTCTTGTTGCATCCTTGGCTCGTACCAATAACTCGTATGCTGCTTGACGAAAGTCCTTTAATCGTTCACTGTTCATTTAAGGAGTGGATAGGTTTTCTTTTTCACCCTCATTCTCTCCTGGCGCGGTGGCTCTAGTTCTTCTTTTGCCACCGTTCTCATCTTTGGTTAGTCTAAACTACAGTTAAAAAATGTTAGCCAAAAAGTTCAAGAGACCTGGGGCCTAACTCCCAGTACAAAAACAATTCAAAGAATACTAAAAACTCTAAATATGAGTTGGCATCGTATGCGCAAAGGAGTTGCCGGAACGCCTCCAGCCCAGGAATATCAAGATAAAAAGGCGCAATTAGAAGAATTAAAGCAATTGGATGAGCAGGGTAAAATTGATTTATATTACTTGGATGAAACGGGATTTTGTTTGATTCCTTGTGTCCCCTATGGCTGGCAGGAAATCGGAGAATATTTAACAATTCCTAGTCGTCGTAGTCAGCGAATGAATGTACTAGGAATCATGAATCGAAATAACCATCTTGAAACTTATATTTCATATCAAAGTATTAATTCAGATGTGGTTATTGCCTGTATTGATGCTTTTTTACCCACAGTAGATAAGCCAACGGTGATTGTCACCGATCGAGCTTCTATTCATACCAGTGATGCTATTGTTGACAAACTTGAAGAGTGGAAACAACGTAATATTACTCTTTTTGAGTTGCCTTCTTACTCACCTGAATTAAATTTAATTGAAATTTTATGGCGGTTTATTAAGTATGAATGGATTGAAATATCTGCTTACAAGAGTTGGGGAACTTTTGTTACATCTGTGGAAAAAATCCTGAAAGAATTTGGAGAAAACTATGTAATTAATTTTGTCTAGTTACTTACTGGTTCAACCTCTAAAAAAAAATCGCGGTATTTTATAAGAAAATCATAAGCTTTATTTTCCTCTAAATCCTCTTCTGGATATACTGTTAAGAAAAAAAGCACTTTTTTCATAGAAGTTGGCACAAAAGGACAGACAGGATCTGTTCTTCCGAGTTGAGGGTGCGGATGGCAAAGATATTCTTTAGCCCAGTCAACAATCATTGTTATAGAGTTTAAATGTATTTGAAACTCATTAGAGACATCACCCCTGTCTATATCTGTTAGTTCCAACACATAACACTCTTTATTCCTTTTAAATATAATCATATTTTTTAGCAGTCCTTACATTTTTGGTAAAAGCTATAACGATTCGCAAAAAAGTAACGATTCAGAGCGTACCACAAACCTGAGGAGGTGACAACCCCGTCGAGAACTTAGCCAAAAACTACAAACCCGCCTCTTGTGAGAAGTGGGTTTGAGTCGAAAATAAATTCCAGGCATCGAGCTATTTTCTCAGGCAGTGACCCGCCAAATATCTTCGCCACCGCAGCGTTTAACAACCGAGTTCGGGATGGAATCGGAGTGGTGCCACTGCGTCATAGACACCTAGAAAAGCTGTAAGGGTAGAGAACCCTGAAGACTGCAGAGAATTAAGTCATCATCACCATGTTTAAAGAGAGGTCAAGCCCTCGGTCTATTAGTACGC
>NZ_JAUBSF010000054.1:0-46851 GCF_036704615.1 Microcoleus sp. K4-B3 | reverse complement strand
AGTTAATAGTTGGGATTAAATCCAGTAAAGCAAAACTTTCCATTATATCATAAAATTATTTTGCAAGAGGTCTAATAGAGGCGAGGGCGTGTTTCCCACCCAGACATCCCCGCCCAACCGAGAGAGGGCGAGCACTCTTGGCACCGCCCCTACATTCGGGGAGAGAATGAGCGTCAAAGTCCCCGAAATCTCAACCTATAAACTGATAAATAAAACTCCCAAAATCATGATTCCGGCCCCTAATAATCTTTCTTGAATATCTTTTTCCTTAAAAATGAAATGACCGAACAATACACCCATTAACACGCTAGTACGCTTAATCGCGATCACTCGCACTACGAAAGTTAATGTCAAAGCTTGCATTTGAAAAATTATTCCAGTAGCATTGATAAACCCCATAGCAGCTAGCATTGGTAATTGTTTGAGAATTTTTTGCCCTGGATTTGGCGTTTTGTGCAATAAAACTGGCAGTAGCAAAACACTCATGGTACCAAACAAAGAGAATATCCAAAAAATAGGGTAAGAATTTGTAACTCCTATTTTGTCAAAATTTGAGGCAATACTCCATAGAAATGCAACGATTAACATCAATTTTGGTCCTGGTTCATCCAGCAGTGCTTTGAATGGGGCTAAATATCCTTTAGATTTCTCTTTGATATTTAATAAATAAGAGCCTGCTACGATTAGCGAAATGCCAATATAATCAAAAAACTTGGGATATTCACCGACAATTAACGGTGAAGTTACCAACATGAATAATGGTGTCAAAGCTAGCAGCGGTACTGTCAGGGATAAATCTGATAATTTGAGGGCTTTGATGTAGAGGAGGGATGTGACAGCGTTGATGCTACCTCCGATTAATAGGGCGAGCCAAAATTGAGAGTTTAATGGCGGAATTCCTGTATATAATACCCAGGGAATCAAAAAGATGACTGAAAAAAATGAGAGAGACCAAGCGACGACATATTCGTCACTTTTTTTGAGGTTTTGTTTGCCAAAAACGTCTTTGACGGCTTCAAAGAAAGCGGTCAAGATTCCAAAAATTAACCAAGTCAACCTAAATATGCGCTCCTGACTCGCTCGTCGTTTAGCAAATCCCCTCCTATACCTGTGAGGGTAATATTACCAGCTTCTAGTACGTAACCCCGATCGGCAATTTGCAGTGCTAAACTGGCATTTTGTTCGACTAAGAGGATTGTAACGCCTGTGGAACGCAGGTTTTGAATGATTGCGAAAATTTCTTTGACGATCGCGGGTGCTAAGCCTAAACTAGGCTCGTCTAATAATAGCAGTTTCGGGCGGCTCATCAGCGCACGGGCGATCGCCAGCATTTGCTGTTCCCCGCCGCTGAGGGTTCCTGCTAGCTGGCGGCGCCTTTCTGCTAGGCGCGGAAATATCTCAAATTGGCGCTCTAAATCGGCTTTTACCGCCGCCGAGTCCGATCGAATATACGCCCCTAATTCTAAGTTAGTCAACACCGTTTGCTGCGCCAAAACGCGCCTCCCTTCTGGACTGTGGGCGATTCCCAATTTCACAACTTCGTGAGCTTGACGGCGGGTAATATCGCGCCCGGTATAAATAATTTGTCCTTGGTTTATATTAACTATTTTGGAAATAGCCCTGAGTGTGGTACTTTTGCCCGCACCATTAGCGCCGATGAGACTGACAACCTCCCCCGCATTCACGGTTAAATTAATATTTCGCAGGGCTTGAATGCCTCCGTAATTTACACAAATATTCTTTAGTTCTAAGAGGATATTTTGCGCTGTTTCGGGTGGAGTATGTTGCATTTTTTGTGACTTTATTCTTGATAAAAAACTGTCTTTTTTCCAGCAGCTCGCGAGTCAGTAAGTCCGCGATTCCGCCAGGGATTGAAACCCCAGGTTCATAGCTGAAGTCCTATGAAGGCTGGCAGATACATTTAGGACTAACTATTATTCTTAGTCCGTGTAACCTCCGGACTTTGTGTGTAGACACGATTTCCAATTACGCGGTGACTCAAGATGACATAATTTCAATTTATCTAAGTTTCATCTCCCAAATAAGCCTCAATCACCGCCGGGTCATTTCTCACAACAGCAGGCTCGCCCAAGGCAATAAGCTGACCGAAATGCAAGACGGCAATGCGATCGCACAATCCCATAACTAGCGGTACATGATGCTCGATCAATATTACAGTTAAACTGAATTGTTGGCGCACTTCTCGGATAAATTCGCTTAATTTGTGCTTTTCATTGGGATTCATCCCCGCAGCCGGTTCATCTAACAAGAGTATTTGCGGTTCTAGGGCTAAAGCGCGGGCAATTTCTAAGCGCCTCTGGTCGCCGTAGGGTAAGTTTTTGGCTTGTTCGCCCGCGCGATCGCCCAATCCGACTAAATCCAACAATTCTAAGGCTTTTCGCTGGGTTTTGCGTTCCATTGCGTTAGATGCTGGCAAGCCGAAAATCCCCGCCAGCACCGATAAAACTGGATTGCCCGATCGACTGTGGATGTGTCGGGCGATCGCCACATTTTCCACAGCAGAAAGTTCCCCAAACAACCGAATATTTTGAAAAGTTCGGGCTATACCTTTATTAGCAATTTGATAAGGTCGCAGTTTAGAAATATTTTCGTTTTGATAAATCAGATTGCCACTAGAGGCAGGTATCAGTCCAGTCATTACATTAAATAGAGTGGTCTTGCCAGCACCGTTAGGGCCGATCAATCCAAATATCTCGTGTTTTTGAACTGTGAAAGATACGTCGTTTACAGCAATTAAACCGCCAAAGCGGCGAGTTAATCCTTTCGCTGCTAAAACAGGATTGGTGGTTGAGAGGGTAAGGGGTTCGGAAATCATAAACAAATCATAGAATATAAGATATCTAATTATGCCTTAGACTGCGGAATGTTCTTAAAGTGCCGCTTTTTAAGCAGTATTAAGGGCGATCGATTTCACCACAGACAAGCACCAATTTAGATCGCCCTGACTCTGGAACCAATTTGATTAGAATGTAGATACAATTATTCAAATGGCTGAGACTGCTCATCCAATATCAGGATTCTAGCCCATGACGAAGCACTACCGACCAAGATTAATTGCCGTAATTGCCCTCTCGTTTCTATCTTTCACATCGCCCTTGCTGTTGACTCGCAATGCTGCTGCTGCAAGGGTGGACGAACCCACAGCTAATCCCAAAGAGATTGCCTCCCTCATCGAGAAGTTAAAGACTAACGATAAAAGGGAACTTTCTGCAGCTATTAAGAAGTTAGGAAAAATAGGTGAACCAGCCATCCCTGCTTTGATGAAAGCTTTGCAGGATAAGAATTTGCCAGTCCGCCGGAGTGCTGCCCAGGTTCTCGCAAAAATTGGCCCTCCTGCTATTCCTGACCTTGCTCAAGCTTTGAACAACCCCAATGCAGATGTGCGTAGCAGTGCCGCCTATGCTTTGGGGGGTATCGGTGCAGAAGCTCAAACTGCACTGCCGCAGCTAGTTTTCCTGCTTCAAGATTCCAATCCAGATGTGCGTAGCAGTGCCGCCGAGGCTTTGGGGGGTATCGGTGCAGAAGCTCAAACTGCACTGCCGCAGCTAGTTCCCCTGCTTAAAGATTCCAATGCAGATGTGCGTAGCCGTGCCGCCGAGGCTTTGGGGGGTATCGGTGCAGAAGCTCAAACTGCACTGCCACAGCTAGTTCCCCTGCTTCAAGACTCCAATGCAGATGTGCGTAGCAGTGCCGCCTTGGCTTTGGGGAGAATCGGTGCAGAAGCTCAAACTGCACTGCCGCAGCTAGTTTCCCTGCTTCAAGACTCCAATGCAGATGTGCGTAGCAGTGCCGCCTCTGCTTTGGGGAGTCTCGGTGCAGAAGCTAAAACTGTACTGCCGCAGCTAGTTTCCCTGCTTAAAGATTCCAATCCAGGTGTGCGTAGCAGTGTCGCCGAGGTTTTCGACAGTCTCGGTGCAGAAGCTAAAACTGTACTGCCGCAGCTAGTTTCCCTGCTTAAAAATTCCAATCCAGGTGTGAATACGAATGCCGCCAAGGCCTTGGTGAGTATTGCTCTTAGCCTTCAAGGAAAAGCAAATACGCTAGCTCCAACGGAGTTAAATCTGGCTGTATCAAACTTAGAATCAGCCTTGAAAATTATGGAAGAACCTAAAGCTAATTTCCAAAAATCAAAGATCGCATATCTCCGTTTATCCCTCAATGTTCTCAAAGCAGAACAAACAGATCGCCTATTCGTAAAATCAATTATCCGAAAACCCTACTTCTGGGGAACCGGCATTTACTTATTTTTACTCTTCGGAACCTTTGCCATCCGCCCATTGTGGCTGCTGAAAATTTACGAAAAATTAAAACCTATCGCCTTCAAAATACCAGTTCTCGGCACAGATCTATCTCTCGGCAACTTGATATTTTTAAAATACCATCCCAGAGTTCTCGATGCTTGGGTGGCAGCACAGATCGAAGCCACGCGAGACGAATTTCAGAAGCGGGAAATAGTGCGCGAGCGCAAAATTATCGTCCCCATCCCCGTCATCCTCGACAATAACACAATTGCCACCCTCAAAGGCAAAGATTTGCAGCCCACATTTGCTCAAAAGCGCGGCTGTTTGTTGATTTGGGAAGAAGGGGGAGCCGGAAAAACCAGTTTAGCTTGTCTGATTGGCAAATGGGCAATGTCGGATACTCCTGAAGAACGCATTTGCAATCATCGGATGCTGCCAGTTCTCATCGAATCAGAACTAAACATGAAAGTAGCAGAATGCCAACAGCCATTCCTCGAAGCAATTCGCGGTCAATTGCAAGATTTAACCGATACTGCCGAGCCGATTTGTGAAGAATTATTAGAACAGTTGCTCAAACAGCGGCGCATCCTAGTAATCGTCGATAACTTCTCAGAAATGAGCGAACAGACACAAACAGCAATTCGACCGGAAATGCCAAATTTTCCGGTTAATGCTTTGCTCGTAACTTCGCGGCTGGAAGAACCTTTAGGTCTAGTCACGAAGACAGAAATCAAACCCCTCCGCATTGCCGGAAACCGACTGTCATCGTTCATGGAAAGCTATCTCAGCCAACGAAAAAAGCGCGACTTATTCAGCGATACAGAATTTTTCAATGCCTGTAGCCAACTATCAACTATAGCCGGCGACAGAAACATCACCGTTTTGCTAGCCAAACTCTATGCCGACCAAATCATTGCCAAGAAAGAAGGCACAACAGACGGCAATTTACCGAATAATATTGCCGAATTAATGCTGTACTACTTAAACCAACTCAATTGCAGCGTAACAGAGAATAAATTCAGCGATTTCACCGTCCAAAAAGATTCTAAAATCATAGCTTGGGAATGCCTGAAGCCAACCTATCGGCCCGCAGCGGCAAACCGTCAAAATGCGATAGATGCTCTGGGTGAACAGAATGCAGAATCGCGGCTCAACTATTTAGAAGACAAACTCAAAATCATCCAAACAAAAGGTGTAGCCCACGACCAAATCCACTTTGCTTTAGAGCCGGTAGCCGAGTATTTAGCTGCGTTGCATTTGCTAGATGTTAACGGCAAAGATGAGAGTAAATGGCAATATTTTTTGCAGGTAGCAGACTCCCAAAATTCACCAGAAGCGATCAAAAGCTTTCTGTTAGCGGTAAAAGATTGCTATCTCGATAAAATTCTCGGTGCAAAAGATACTGACTTTCTGTCGCAAGAAATCACATCGCGCTATAATGTTACAATTGCCGTGCCGCCTCAATCTCCTCAAGCCGTCTAGCCCGGGTAATCTTATGACGATGTACGTACCGGATTCGCAGCCTTCGCAAACAAAAGTCCTCCCTACGATGTATGATTTACCCAGTGAAGACCCGGAGGAACCCGGTTTGCCTGACGAATTTCACGAATTTCAACCCGAACTGCTGCGTCTAACCTGCCGCCCCGCAAATCATCCGCCAGAACAAATATTTATAGCGACAGACCTCAATCTCTACTACGATTCTAACCATTTCAATTGGTACAAAAGACCTGATTGGTTTGTCGTATTGGGGGCTCCGAGATTTTATCGAGGTGACGAATTACGCCTCAGCTACGTGATGTGGCAAGAAAATGTCAGTCCTCTGGTAGTAGTAGAACTGCTGTCACCTGGAACTGAAGATGAGGATTTAGGAATCACAGAAGAAGCACGAAATAAACCCCCTACTAAGTGGCGAGTTTACGAACAGATTTTGCAGATTCCTTACTACTTTGTTTTCAGTCGGTACAACAATCAACTGAGAGTATTTCGTTTGATTGGCAATCGTTACGCCGAACAAGTTTTAACCGAGCCGCGATTCTGGATACCGGAATTAGAATTAGGTATAGGTTTGTGGGAAGGTTGTTATCAAGGTTGTTCGAGGTTGTGGCTGCGTTGGTACGATGTCAGTGGCGATTGGGTTCTGACTCCAGAGGAGTTTGAAAGGCAGCGAGCTGAATTAGAAAGTCAGCGAGCTGAATTAGAAAGTCAGCGGGCAAATCGATTAGCCGATCGCCTCAGAGCAATGGGCATTAATCCAGAGGAGCTGTAAAATTAAATAGCAGCATGAAATGGTGCAAGCTGCAAGCGCTGTCCATAAAAAGTTATTAACTAAAAATAAATTATGCCAGAATCTACCTCATTGCGCGATCGCTACTTAACCCTAATCGACAAAATTGTCGAAATCACCCTCAAAGGTCAAATTCGCTCTAAAGAACAAGTCTATCAAATGCTGGTGCAAGACATTAGCGCCGGTACCGGCGAAATCTTTGAACGCTGTTTCGGCGAACGCCTTGATGCCGCCGAAAATCAACTCAGAAATGAAAAAGACGAAATCAAACAAGCAAAGGCAAATCGTACCCTTCGAGCTCTCAAAACCATCCAAGGAGAATGGGAACGCTGGCAGAAAGATAACCGCGTCGATCGCGAAATTGCATCCTCAATCCAACAAATCCTTACCGCCGAATCTAACGGCCGCCTCCTGGCATTATTGCAAGTAATCGATCCGAATAAAGAACATCCGTTGACTCTGGCTCAATTGCAGCAATTGGCAAAATCTCTGCACCAACAAATGCTGCAAACTGCCAATCCCGAAACCGAGCGAGATTTGCAGCAAATCACCGCCGGTATTGCCAAAGGTTTAGAATCTTGGCAGCGGTTGGAACCAGAACTCGTCGGCTGGATTTATCAGCCGCAGCAGCTAGGATTTGCAGGTAGTCCCGAACAAAATGGGCCTTGGGCTTTTTGGGCAAAAAAAGTTAATAGTCCCTTTCCCCAGGCACTTTTGAATACTATTGCGCTCGGTGAATCGGTAGTTCAATTCGCAGCCAAGCAATCGAATTTAGAATTAGGCGGATTGGTGGAATTAGCGATTATCTTGCAGTGCTTGCAGCGGGCGTTAGCGACATGGTTTGATAAGCAAGTTTACGATTCCAAAGTGTCAACAAAAGCTTCAATTTCTACTTACATTACTTTTGCTGTAATTTGGAGTCAGTTAGCTAGTGGGTTTAATAATTCTACCAAGAGCGGCGAGCAGTTGGCAAATGCTTGTTTTCAAGTAACTTTGCAAATTTTGCGCGCTTTTTCTCAGCGGGAATATTTTCCGCTTTACGGCGGAATTTTTGCTTCGTTTGATGGCAAGTCTCTGCGCCATACTTTGGATTATTTAGACGAACCGCTGCGGCGCGTTGAAGGCACTCAAGCGAAAGCTCGGATTCTGACGCTTCTGGGTTATTCGATGCAGGCGGCTGGGGCCTACGAGCGATCGATCTTGCTGCACAAGCAAGCGCTGGAAATTGCCCGTTTGGAAGGAGACAAAGCTTGCGAAGTTGCCAATCTCAATCACATCAGCCGCAACTATGTTGCCCAAAAAAATTATCAAGAAGCGATTAATTACAGCCAGCGGGCTTTAATTATGGCACGACAAACGGGAGAACGACAAGGCGAGGCAAATGCCCTGGCAAATTTGGGTTACAGCGAAGTGTTTCAAGCGCGGCAGTTGGAGGAGGTGGAACCGGAGGTTTATGAGAGTGCGATCGGTTATTTGGAACAAGGTTTGTTGCTATCGGAAAAATTAGGAGACAGGCAAAGTCAAGCTTTTTGTTCTAGCAGTCTCGGTATCGCTAAAATTGCCCTGGAAAATGCTGAAGGTGCGATCGAATATTTGCTAAAAGGTTGGCAAGCTGCCCAATTTTCGGGCGACTTGTATTTGCAAGGTCTGAATTTGGCTTATTTGGCTCAAGCTTATTACAGAATCAACGCACTAGAACAAGCGATATTTGCTGGCAGTTTGGGGATGTATACTTTGGAGCAAATTGGGGCGGCGGAGTGGCGCCAATCGGCTGGTTTGCTGATTATTTTGCGGGGTCAAATGGGGGCAGAATCTTTTAAAGAATCTTTGGCTAGAAGTCGAGCAAACATCATTCCGGCGATCGGTATTGACGGCTACGATTACATCCCGGAGTTGCTGGAAAAATACCAGGAATCTATCTAATATCAAAATCGCTCGGCGGTTGAAACCGCTACTATACAAACGAAGTACGCCTGCGCGGACTAACAAATTCTTTAGTCCGCGCAGGCGGACTTTGTATGTGTAGCGATTTCAATCCCCGGGAATTAGTGTTTTTATAGTGAGATGATGTTTTAATGCACCCCAACCTCCTAATAATTAATGCTCAACTATCACCGGCGTTCCAACTGCGACTTTCTCAAATAAAGCCTGTGCGTCTTTATCAAACATTCTGACGCAGCCGTGAGAAGCCGCCCCGCCGATCGACTCTGGATTCGGAGTACCGTGAAAACCAATCACATTCTTGCCATCCGTCCAAAACCCCATCCACCTACTCCCTAATGGATTGTCCGGCCCAGCAGGAATAAGTTCTCCTGTCCAAGGATTTTGCCAAACTGGATCTTTGATCATTTGGATAACTTTAAAATTGCCTGTAGGAGTTTCCCAGCCGCCTTTTCCCACAGCAACCGGGAAACTGGCTTGCACCTTATTTTGTCGGTAAAGATAGACGCGGCGTTCTCGCAATTTCAGCACTAAACGCACTTCTTCAATTGGAGTTACCGGAGGTTTGGGTTCCTGTGGAATATACCGAAATGGTTCTCCCAATGGTGGCAATTCTGGTGCTCCGAGATTCGGCAATTTGCGATCGGACTTGACCGACTGCGCTGCGATCGCACTATGACTTGAATTAGGCACCAGTTCGGCAGCCGCCTGCTGCTGTAGGCCGACCGACAGCGCCGCTGCACTCAAGCTCAGCCCAATTAACTGGTTAAATAAAAATTTGCTGTTCACCATTTTTTTGTTCGCTACACTCCTCACCAGCAGTTCCTACAAAGTTCCTATGTAATTATCCGCAAACTGCACCCGCTCACTAAAGTTTTGAGATGGCTTTTTCACTGCCAATGCTACGCATTTTTTAGCTTATTATTCCACAACTGATAACTTGTAACTCAATACAAAGCTTAGGCAATAATACCAAAAAAACCGGGTTTGTATAAGGGTATCAGGGGAACTCCGCGAGAGATTTTCGTGAAAGAACCCGGTTTATGCGTAAATTCTGCAAGAAAATGATTAAATTTTACCTCCGACTAATTTGATTTTTTAGCAATGGCCGGCTGGCGATCGAGAATTGAAACTATGGGGCTGCTGCATCCAGCAAGCACAATCTGTCTTTTGGGAGATTTTCCCGCCCAGCAGTAACAGTTAGGTTGGCTTAAAACAACTGCAACGCTCGATCGAACAAACTCAATATATCACGCCAACACTCTAGAGTTGCGAACCGCTGAACTTGTTGTAAACCGGGAACTTATAATGTAAAATTTAGTCTTTTAATACTTGTTCGATAATCTTTTTTTGAGATTGTCATAAATTTCCTACTCTGGGGATTAAACTAGATAAGGTCTAGAGGTTGGGACTTTCGCGCAGCGGAAGCAAACCCGACCCTGAATAGCAGTTAATGTGAGGTTTCAATGCGTCTTCAGAACATCAAATTATTGACAGGTGCAACCCTGTCCGTGCTAATTTCGGCGGTCTCAGTGCATCCTGCGATGGCTAACCCTGCAACTCAAATAGCCCAAACGCAGACCACCACAACAGCAAACAGTCGAACTATTATCGGTTTTGTCAAAAGTATTGTCGGCGACGTAGTAACAATTCGCGAAGAAAACGCGCCGTACAGGACTCTCAGGATTCAAAGATGCGTCCTGAGAATTATTGGCCTCGTACCGGGAATGAAAGTCAGAGCCACCGTCGCCGGATCTCAAATACAAAATATCGCGGTGATCCCCGATTATGATGTGGTAGCCACAACGGTTGTTCGTCCCCCAACCCCAGTACCGGCACCGCGTCCGGCCCCAGCACCGGTACCGCGTCCGGCTCCCATTCCGCGTCCGGCTCCGGCTCCGATTCCGGCTCCCCGTCCGATTCCGGCTCCGGCTCCCCGTCCGGCTCCTGTGAGAGGACTTTGGTAGAGCTAGGTTATACCATTTTAGATTTTAGATTTTCGATTAGAGAATTGCGAATGACCAAAAGCAATTCGCAAGCCCCCGGATTTATCAGTGGGTCGCTTTCTTCAATCTAAAATCTAAAATCTAAAATCTAAAATCTATTGACTGATGAAGCTCAAGGTTTAGATCGCGGGCCTACAGTTGCATTCTTTTTTTGCAACGGGTATGAGTAAGCAAAATTAAGCCACCGCGTGCGCGGTGGCTTCGCTGTTTAATAACAGTTAGAATAATAGAATTGTCCAGCAATTGTTGAGAAATAGCTGCTATGTATTACCTGCGTTTCTTGCTGCTAATTCTGCTGCTACCGCTGATTGCGTGCGATCGGGCTACAGATGCGATCGCCCCTGCTGTTGGCGACAACGGCCCCCTGTCGCAAATTCCCTCCCCTGCACCGCTGACAAATGTTCGGACAAATCAAATTGTACCGACCAAACCGCTGTCGCCGCAGCCAATCCGCATTGTTGCAACTTCTTTGCCGCAGCCTTTCGCCAGCGAAAGCGCCTCGAAATCCCCTCAAGTAGTACCGATTCCCGCATCGCCAGTGCTGCGAGTGCCTCCTGGCTTTGTCGTCAATGTTTTTGCTGACAATTTAGACGCTCCCCGATGGCTGGCTTTGACGCCCACAGGCGATGTTTTGGTAACAGAAACCCGGCAGAATCGGATTACGCGGTTGCGGGATGCCAACGGCGACGGGGTTGCTGAGGTTCGCAAGACTTTTGCAAGTGCTCAAAACGGGTTAAATATTCCCTTTGGTATGGCTTTTGCCGATCGCTATTTTTTCCTCGGAAATACCGATGAAGTCCGCCGATTTCCCTACACAAAAGGGCAGGAACAATTGACCGGTAGCGGTCAAAAAATTGCCGATTTACCTGGCGGCGGCTACAACCAACACTGGACGCGAAATGTTGTCGTTTCCCCAGATAATAGCAAGCTTTTCGTATCAGTTGGATCGCAGTCTAATGCAGATGTCGAACCGCTGCCGAGGGCGTCTGTTCAAGTGATGAGTTTGGACGGCAAGAACCCGCAAATTTTTGCTTCCGGTTTGCGAAATCCGGTGGGATTGGATTTTCACCCAAAAACCAATCAACTCTACGCGACAATCAACGAACGCGACGGTTTGGGAGATGATTTGGTGCCGGATTACTTGACAAGAATTCGTCAAGGCGAGTTTTACGGCTGGCCTTACGCTTATTTTAAGCCGAATTTGCTCGACCCGCGCCACGTGCGAAACGGTACGAGCGATCGACCTGATTTAGCGGCTAAAACATTAATGCCGGACGTGCTGTTTCAGGCGCATTCGGCGGCTTTGGGGCTTCAGTTTTACGACGGCAAAACGTTTCCCAAAAGATTCCTGAACGGGGCGTTTGTGGCGTTTCGCGGCAGTTGGAATCGGAACGCTGGAACTGGTTATAAAATCGTGTTTGTACCTTTTAATGCGGCGAACGGACGCCCTCAAGGTTATTATGAGGATTTTCTGACTGGTTTTCTCACAGATCCGTCAGGCCCGAAAACTTGGGGACGGCCTGTTGGTTTGCTGGTTTTACCTGACGGGAGTTTGCTGTTTACTGAGGAAGCAAACAACCGGATTTATCGGGTGCAGTATCGCGGCTGATGATTGGGCGATGGATAAATTCTTCACCATCGTATACTTTTTGTTGAATCAACAATTTATCTTCTTTTCTAATTTCACTATTCAATTTGAGAGTCGCTGGGTTGGGGCGGGTTTCCTACAGAAATTGCCTGCTATTGGTTCTGATTGCGCGCTAAAACCGCCTCTACAAGCCTCGAATATATCAGAACGATCGAGGTTTTGCGATCGCGCTTTAAAATCCCGAACCGGGTTGTCTCAGAAACTTTGCTTCTTCCGGGGTTGTTTCGCGTCCGAGAATTTGATTGCGGTGGGGAAATCTCCCAAAACGCTCGATTATTTCCAAATGCTGCTGCGCGTATTCAATGAGTGAATCGCTGTCAGGTTCGCCGCTGAGTTGGCGAAATAGTTTGACAGATTTTTGCTGGTTTTCTAAGTTTTCGCTGTGTTGAAACGGGAGATAAATAAACGATTTTTGTACAGTCAGCAATTCGCGATCGAAGTTATGATTAACAGCGTATTCGGCGGTGGCTAAAGCTTTGCTGTCTGTGGCGAATGCTTGAGGTGTCGCGCGAAACATATTGCGCGGAAATTGATCGAGCAGTAGAATTAATGCTAGGCAGTTGTCGGGGGAATCTTGCCATGAGTCGAATTGACCGGAGGCGGCTAGTTCGTATTGCTGCAGAAAGCGCGATCGCACTTGGGCGTCAAAATCCGCATCTTTTTCAAACCATTTCTTGTGGACTTTGCCAAACTCAGGAGAGTGCGATCGACCAAACCAAAAATCTAAAACTTCTTTCATTAGCAATCTAGATATGCGATTGATTGTTGATTAAAGCTTCTGTGTCTGTAGTTGCACAAAATGCGCTATCTGTCCAACTACAAACCGCAGCGATTAATGATTAGCAATGATGACTTAGGAACCTTTGTTGTCCGGTGCTTAAAGTTACAAACTAGCAAACAGTCTGTCCCAAGTTTTGCCTCCCACAACTCCGTCTACAGGAATATCCGCTTGTCGCTGAAATCTTTTCACTGCATTTTCGGTTGTCGGACCGAAAACGCCATCAATTACGATCGGGTGTGGGGACAAGCCCCGCGCGTTCAACAACTTTTGCAGTTTCTTCACATCGTGCCCTTTCGAGCCGCATTTTAAAATCCTTTTATGGTGTCTCACCTCTGGTCTATGGCAATCATTAGTGTGGCAAACTGCGTCGCCCGCTGCATAGTTTGCTCCATTTGCGCCAGTCAAAACTAATAGACCGAGAATTGCTAGTACAAAATAAAAAGTCTGCGATCCTGCCATACTTTCCCTGTTAAATTTTCAAGCGTTTTTTGCAAGTTGGACGATTGTTTGAGGGTGAGAAACCGGGTTTCTGGGATGGGGGCATCCAATCTCGATTTACCGGGTTTCTGGCAACAGTCAACCGACATTCTACAATATAAGTGGCTTTACTGCAAAATCTCCGATCGTGCAAGTTAAATTTTGTTGCTCTTTGGTAGCAGCAAAGGTAACAATTACTTCGCAGGCAACTGCAACTGTCAGCATTACCAAGTTTCTCGCCAGCGGGTAATCGCAAACGTCATCATTCGCCGCTGAAGGAACCCGATAGTGTTGGTTCCAAATTATTTCCGAGTAATCGGCAGCTAATCCGACGTGCACGCAGGGAATCGAGACACTGGCACAGTAATCCTTGACTGCTTGCCGCCCGACACTGTTATCAAAAGTATCGATGACTGTGGCGCTGTTGGCCAGCAGCCGATCGGCATTTGCGGGTGTCAATTCTTTTGAGTGAGCGTCAATGCTGACTCCCAAAGCACGGTAGAGGTTGTTGGCGAGAATTTTGGCTTTGAATGCGCCGATGTCCGATCTATAATAAGGTTGAGTGGAAAGGTTGCGTTCCTCGATGCGATCGCGATCGATGACTTTTAAATGGCAAAAGCCCGATCGCGCCAGACTTTCTGTTATATTCGCACCCAAAGCGCCCGCGCCGCACACCGTTACCGGGAAATTTTTTATCAGCGACATCACTGCGGCACTTCTGTAAAGTTGTTCGTGAAAAAATATACTCATAGTAATTGCGAATTGGGCATTGGGCATTGGGCATTGGGCATTGGGCATTGGGCATTGGGCATTGGGCATTGGGCATTGGTTATTTCTTGATTATTTTTTATAAAAACCAGGATCAACTAACAACTAACAACTAACAACTGACAACTAACTATTAGATATTCTCCGATGCCCCATGCCCCATGCCCAATTCCCCATTCCCATTATCTATCTTCAACTACTCCAACTAATGATTGCAAGTCGAAGTCTTTGTCCAATCCGCTGAGACAAATGCCAGCACTCATAACTGTCAAATCATTTTTGGCGATCGCAGAAGTGTGATGTTCTCCACTCTCGCTAGTCCATTCAACCAGCCAATAATTTTCGCGATCGCAAAAATCCCGCAACTCGCCGCCGCCCATCTTCAACGCCCGCTGCAAGCGCTGTTCAGCCCGCACTTTCGGATCTAAATCTTTAATATTTCGGGAAACCAATTCGTAAACAGTTCGCATTTCCGGCGTCATCCCTTTAAAACGAACATCTTGAGGCAAAATCAACTTTTTTAAAGCTGCTTTCAATTTCTCTGACGGCAGCGGATCGGCGCGCCTGTCAATCTCTTCAAACCACAAACAATCACCGTCCCACCGCGCAACTATCGGCTCAAACTGCGAACCTTCAGTTACTAAATGAACTTGTACGGGTTTCGCAACACCAGTGCGCTGTTTAGCGTCAGATTCGTTAACAGGATAAGCCAGCCAAGTTTGCCCTTGCAGCACGCAAGCCAACTGCAAGCGAACGGGTACGAGCAGTTGCAAATACTCTGCCACTTGCGGAAAACTAGGCTCCTCAATTACCGCAGCAATTTTCTCATTAATCGGCCCAAAAATAGCCCATCCTTCAAAGTTGCGCGGCTGCGGTTGAAAAGTATAAATCATTGAGCTAACCCTTATCCGCACGCTTCCCCCGGGCACGCAGGGAGCCAGGAATTGCGTATCGAGTAGCTGCCCTTCTTGGGCGGCGAGTTGGCTGAGGATTTTGCGGATATCTGCCACTGAATTGACCTCCGTAATCTTAATTTTTTTTACCTAACACACTTTTAAATTAAATAAATATAAAGATTTATAAATACTGTTGACGCGAATCAATATCTTAATATAAGATTGAGCGAACCTGCCAATTTAACCTTGTAAATATCTCAAGTAAATATGCTGCAAAAACTCTTTTATAAGTTGGTTGTAGTGACAGCTCTGACACTTCCTATTTTTGGCTCTACCCAGGTAGCTAAAGCTCAGAACACCTATGGAGCTACTGCTTATTCTCCGACTTCTGACGCCACTGGTATTAGTTGGGATCATGCTACAGAGAAAGAAGCACTAAACGCAGCAGTAGCCGTCTGCAATGAACAAAGCGAAGGTGCTAACGACTGCGAACCGCTGACATCTAATAGCAATAATTGTGGAGCGATCGCCGTAGGCAAAGGAGGAGCAGGTGCGGGCTGGGGCGACGATAAAGCAGCAGCAGAAGCTCAAGCTCTCGCCGGTTGCAGCGAACTAGATGGCGGCAACTGTAAAGTCCAACTTTCAGCTTGCAACAACTAATTAAAGTGATAAAATTTGAGCCAAGCGGTGTATATTTTCGTTCGTAAAACAGCTTAGAAAATAGGAAACGTAGGGTGCGCATTGCGCACCTTACCAAATACAACTCCGCTAAAAGTTGGGTGCGCATTGCGCGCCTTACAGTGAATCTCCTACTTCGGAAGTAACTGCATCAGGTGGCAGCAAACTTTCTAATCTATCTTTAGACCAGTATTCAGTAGGATAAGCGAGTGCAATAATATCAGAGAGTCGAATCAGCCACGTAACTTGTCCGTAAGCATCGATATTTTCCGCCTGTTCGTTAGGGGGAACTATCACCAAAAGTTCCGCAAAGTCCCCGAACAGATTAATCGGGATGCCGCCGAAACTGCTATTATTTGTTTTAATCCAAACTTTGCTGCCTCGATCGAGAGCTTCTTGCAGTCGCTGGCAGAGCAAACTGGGTTTTTTGACCTGGGATTTTTTGGCTTTCGACTTTTTTCCCATAGTTTTAAGAAGTTAAAGTAGTTGTATTGTGGGTTGCACAGTGGGTTGCACAGTGGGTTGCACAGTAGGTTGAGATTTAGTGCGATCCTCTTCGAGGGCTTCGCTAACGCCGTTTGGTATTGAAACGGACAAAAGGAAAAAGGGCGATCGCCCCGTCGCTACCCCATCACTCTACTCTATAAGAAAGTGCTGTACTGCGATCGTAATAACAATTTAATCGCAAAACCGCGAAATGACACCAGTTCAAAAAAAATGCGACTCTAGCCAAGCTTCAAACCCTTAATTCCTCAGTGCTTCCCAATCTAAAATCCAAAATCTAAAATCTAAAATGGTATGACCTGCGGTGGCACTGTTACAAAGTCAGTCAACGAGGTCAGTGTTTTTACTGTGCCCAAATGCAGTATAATCGGCGGAATCTTCCCCAATCGTTTAAGTAAAACAATGGACTGGCGAAAGCTCATTCATCCAAACCCGAAAGCTTCAACAAGTCAACCAGCAGCGCCAGAAACTCGATTGTCTGTAGAATTCTTGCTGGGCCTCTTTGCTGCGGGATGGACGGAACAGCAGGTGTTAGAGAAATATCCTGCACTGACTTCAGAAAAGTTGCGCGCGGCTTTGGCTGCTGCGGATTCCCAGTTAGTGTCATCCATCGCTAATCCAGAATTACTAGAAATTATCGCTCAAACTAGAGAATAATTGAAAATAGCTAAAAAGTTGTCGCTTGAGGATATTGAGGGAGATGTTTGGGAGTAAAGATTGATATTAAATCTCAACTTCCCCCTAAATTTTCTTTAACTCTTTCCCGAAACTCCAACACCGCCTCAAGGGGGTCGGGGCGTTGTACATACTCTGCAATCAGTGATAAATCCAAATTCGGCAACAACTCGCTTTGCTGCATTTTTTCATATTCCTCTCCCCGAAGATGATAAACCTCAAAGCGACGATTTTTCCAGAACCAAACCTCTCTGATTCCGAGCTTTTTGTAAACTGCTAACTTGTCCAGGCCGCCACTGCTGAATACAACCTCGATCGCTAAATCAGGAAATTCTTTTTCAGTACCAATACAATAGCACTCATCCGGTTCTGTACCGCCCTTTTTTGCTTGAATGCGGAAGGTAGTTGAACCCAATCCCCAAAACCGAGTCCGTGTTTCTTGAAAATACGCTTCTAGCAGCATCCCAATATTGGTTTTATCTCGATCGTGACGGCGACTTGGGGCCATAATTTCCAGCACTTCATCTAAATAAGTAACCCGATACCAAGGACTATCTCCGAGTTGAGTCAGTAGTTGTTCATACTGTTGCCAACTTACCCCGCTGGTAATAAATCTTTCCACGGGATCTTCGGTGACCAGCTCTAATTCGGTTGCTAAATCTTTGATTAATATTGAAGTCACCAACTGCTCCTCCCGAGTTTAGAGTATAGTAGAAGATTGTGATTCTGTCATCAATGGTTTAACTGGCGATCGCTACCTCATTTTCACTATCATCCTCTTCCTTAATCCCAAATTTTTGGCAAATTTCATCGAGTGTCTGAGGTTGAATGACTCTTGATTTAGCTCTCTTTAATGCTGCAAACAAACAAGTTGCATTGGCAGGCGAACTCAGCAAATAAAGCGTTTCTAGCAAACTTTCTAATTCTGCCTCAGAAATCAAAACCGCATTTTTGCCACTCGGTCTAGTAATAACTATTACCTCCCCAGTTTCAACAGCGCGATCGCACAGATTTTTTAAATTTGCTTCTGCTTCAGTGTATGTAATCTCAGTTGACATCATACTGGAAGTCCCAATATTTTTTGCAATTGAGCAAGAAACCCCTAACCCACCCTCACCAATATCAATAGACCTGCACGCGGTAGTAACTTTAACAATGCCCTGTACGCTTGTGACAATATTGGGCTTAATTTGTGAGGTTTTAGCATGACCCCTCATGCCATCAGCAAAAAGCCGATCCAACTTAACCCTGTTGGGGGGTTGTGCTCGCTTCTATTGCATTGGCTACCAACTTGCTCAATCGATAAGTTCAGTATTCCAGTTTGCTTGCTGTATTTTAGTATCTAACTCCCGATACTGTCTAGACATTCGATCCATTTGCGTTTGCAATTCACCAACGTCGATCGTACTGAAAAATTTGACTTCCGATCGAGTATAGCGGTCTTGCCTCAAAGCACTTGCGTCAACTACAGAATTGTAGATGCTGCGCTTAAGCCCGAGAGCATCTCTCTTGGCTAAAGCATCCGATAAAGTCACTCCATCTTCCAGAGTTGTCAGCGAATTAGTCTTGTTAATTTTTTTAATTAAGTCTTCCAGTTCTTGCACCCCTGCATCTAATTCGCTAATCAGTGCTTGGGGATTTTCTGGAGGTTCTTCTCCTTCCTGTACTTTAGCACTTCTTGTCAACCTGGAGCGCAGTTGTTCCATTCTTTTTTGACAGTCAGCTCTTAAAATTAAAGCTTCAGCTAGTTTCATAGTGTGTTATCCTTCGGCTCCGTGCCAATTTTAGCATATAATAAGTAAGGTGCGCTGCGGCGCACCCTACAATTTACTTGTCATCCCTCACCGGCAGCGACGTATCCAGAATTTCCATCAACAATTCCAGTCGCGAAGGACGGCTCAACATCGGCACTAAATTCGGCAAGGAGTAATAATCACCCGCAAACGTAAAGGTTTCCACCGATACTTGTTTGTCCTTTAATTGCTTCTGGACATATTCGCACCAAGCACCAACTCGCACAATCACAACATCAGGATTTACCCCCAAACTGCGGCAGTAATTCTGATAAGCATCTGCAAAATAAGGTGCAGCGTTTTCGCCTTCATCTGTTACGATAATGAATTGCTCGACAACCTGCTTTTTAATCCGCATTGCTTCCACCGCGCAACCGCAACTTGTGCCGCCGCCAGCGCGAATGTGCTTGAAAGCGCGTTCCCAGTCTGTCAATTCGCTGCCGTTTGCTTGCACTGGATACGGCATCGTGTCAAAGGCATAAACGAACAGTGCCGCCTCGGAAATGCCGGAAATCAAAGCAGCGAGACGCTTCCCGACTTCGATCGCACTTTCCATTGAACCCGACTTGTCAATCAACAAACCCGTTGCTTTCGCAATCTTGCCGCGCTTTTTCACCTGTTCGTTTGTCACCGCTTCCAGCTTCGCCGCCGTTGCTGTGTCGAAGTTCGCGCCCGCGCCCGCAACACTCGCTTTGTAAGCAGAAACCCGATCGCACTTTGCCGCTTCATCCAGCTTCGAGTCAATCAACTGCTTGACTTCCGGGTGATCCATCGCGCCGCGCGACTGAATCGATTTCAAATTGTTGATAACTTCCTGCGGCGACATCGAGTTAATCAGCGCGGCCAAAACCGTTGGTGTTAGCTGTCTGATCGCACCAACTGCGATCGTATACGGAATCTTGTACTCAACAATCAAATTCGCCTGTTCCCCAGGTGTCGCCGCCTTTGCTAACTGCTTCAAAACGAATGCCAGAGAGTCTTCTGGCGGATTGTCTTTGAAGAGAATAGCGTTAGCGCGATCGCTCGGCTTGACGTGCAGCGTTGCGTACAAATGCTTCATCGCCTTGCGGTTGCGGATGGCAGCGCGATCGAAAAACTGCGGATTCTTTTCCCGCGATTTCAGATAGCGAGTGACAGCAGTGCGCGCGCTGCGGGGCACCTTATTCTGGTGCCGCTTCATAAAGTCCACAATCCGCGAAACCTCGTAGGGAGGAAACTCTTGCAGCATCATAAAACCGGCATCTCGGTGTTCCGTCAGCGCCGAAGTCAGCAAATTTCCGGCAAAAACTTCCTTGTGATCGCGCACGTCGCCGTGACGCTGATACCACACTGCTAAATGACCGTAAAAAATGGGGTCTAATTCGATAATTAACTTGTGAATTTCTGCTACTTTTTCTAATACACGGTGAGGAGTGGTGAGCAGACTGTTGAGCATTTCCAAACGTAAATCCCGCTCGGCTGCATTCATATTCATTGTACAATCTCCCATTTTGATTGTTAACTAATATTTTGTGCTTATCGCCTCATTCCGCGATGGATTGAAATCCCTGGCTGTTTCGGATTCGAGGGACTTCAAATCGGGTTCAACCCAGCTATTTCTGGCTTCCCAGGACATCAGGCGATCGCGGGTGTAATAGCGAAATGGTAAAGTGCGTGAAGCGGAGCTATCCCGTAGGGAATCGGCATATTTTGCAATCAAACCGTTAGCCAGATGTACGATCGAGCAATTGTGACTTTCATCGGCGAGATATCGGCGAACAATTCGCACCCAAAATAGCGTTACCGTTTCGTGATACCCGCTGTTTTGTGTGGTTTCAATTCCTTGAACCGAGTTGTAACGTTTAATGCCATTGCGAATCGCATTGATTGCTTCTTGCTCGGAGTCATAAAACAGATACCACAGAGCAACCGTTAAATGCGCTTCGTGCGTCCATTGACTTCGCGGCAAGCAGCATTCTTGGAAAGCATGAATCAGACTGTCTATCTCGCTGGGCGATCGGTAAATTATAGTTGTAGTTTTCATAATTTAATTCTCCTTCCTCACCACTTTCACATCTTTCGTTTGCAGTCAGGACTTCAGTCCTTAGTTTTAGCTAGTTGTTCCATAATTAACTTAATTTGTTTTTTGTTGCACTGACGTTTGCTCGCAACGTACTTCTCCCGGTTCACAGAAGATTTATTTGTGTTTATTGCCAAGGGTTCAATATCTGCTAGCTCGAACGCATACCACAAATCATCTATTTTGCGATAATGATGATAAGCATCTACGAATACAAAATCATCTGGCTTTTTTTTAGGTACTTTCGGAAGTCTCTTCGCTAAGCAAAGAATTCCAGTCTCAGGATGGACGTAAAGTTGCTTGTACCAATAACCAAGAGGAAGAGCTGTATCGTAAAATTCACGGTTTTTTCGATAAGGAACCCCATCAATTAACACAGCATTCCGTTCCACATAGCCCCATACGTGAGAGACAATATGTTGGCCGGATAAAGTAGTGATATCGAGAATTTGACACAGTTTGCTGTAAACATCATCCCAATACTGACCTACATGAGATTGCAGCCATTGGTACAGCGGGCCCAGACAATCGGAAAACCATTTTGTCTTGTTTCTCTGCTTAATTAAGTAGGGGCTAAGCAGTCCATCTGTAGTAGCTTCTTCAGTTAGTTTTACCAGAGATGTTTTTTGCCCTTTTACCTTTCTTGAGCTGATTCTCAACCCTCCACGAGGCCGCTCAATGACATTTTCAGCTAAGCGATGTTCGCTCATAACTCAACTTTTCCTAAGATACTAAATCAGCGTTAAAAATCCCTTGTGTACTCGGTTGAAACCGCTCAAAATTCAAACAAAGTTCCTCTCTAAGAGACTGAGAAAGGAGATATTGAAACCGGATTTGATATGAGATGTTCCGCGCAAGTTAGCAAAGCGTTTTGACAGGCAGAACGCTCTACCCCTGAGCTACAGCCCCTTAAACGGGACTGGCAGGATTTGAACCTGCGACCAATCGGTTGAATTGTGTGTATGCGCTTCATTTGTTAGGGCGCAGAACAGGATTTTTCTAATCTCTAAACTAGAAAAATTTGACTTTTTATTTCTCCTAAATTGCTAAATTATTTTTGCTTTTTTATAGATAAAGTCACTTCGCGCAAGTTAAGAAAGCCATTGGGACATACGCAGGAGTTGAACCTGCGACCTTTTCTTTTAATAGAAATGCTCAACCAAGAGCTAGTATGTAAGCTTCCTTTGTTTGGGCGCGAAGTGGAACTTTTAAGCGCCCGATAGATATAAAAAATTCAGCTATAAAAGGCAGCGCACAAGTCAGAGAAGCTTTAGCCTCGCGGCAAGTAGGACTCGAACCTACAATTCGATTTTAAGTCGAACGTATCCAGTTTGTAAGCTTCTTTAGTTGGGGTGCGCTGCCTAATACGTGCTTTAAGTGAATTCCTAGCCGTAAACAGCTTCTGGGCGGACAATTAAATCCCCGCTGGGACGGCGATCGAGCACGTAAGACTCGAAGCGATCGCCCTTGACATCAAAATGGTTGGCCAGACGTTCTTTAATAGCTCGATCGCTCATTCCTGCCGCGATACCCACTTGGTTTTCTGCCAAGTCATAGGAACGTCCTTCAAAACGAATGTGAACCATTACCGATACCTCCTAGAGCAATTTTGGATTTGGGATTGGTAGCTTATCTGCTCTCGACTTTGGCTTTTTGTGAGACTTAGCAAATTGCCAGTATCGGTAAAGATTCACGAAATCTGATAATCTTTACTAAAAGAAGCGCCGTTCTAAATGATAAGCTTGTTTGATTTTGCGGATTTCCTCAGCCTTTTTGGTTGATTGAAATCTGGCAGAGCTGGTCTGTTTTGAATCCGCATGAAATTCGTTAAAATTAGACTGATTTCGTACAGGATCTGACTCTGGCCGAGTCAGTTTGTAACCGAACAGTCTCGTATAAAGTAACAACATGACAATCGAGTCTCTATTGCAAGACTTTCAAATTGATGTTCCTTAAAAATTGAGCAATATTTAGTTGTCAAGGTTCAGAATTTGCACGGAAAATACAGGTTTTTGCTTGTCCTGCGCTTTCCATATTTATATACTACATATATACTACATAAATGTCAAGGGGGTAGCAAAAGTTTTTTTAGATCGGATATCTTGCACTATTGTCAGGAACAGGCAAGATGCCTGTTCCACAAAGAATGAATTTGATTGTGGGGTGGGCATCCTGCCCGCCCGTGAATTTGATTGTGGGGTGGGCATCCTGCCCGCCCATAATTAGATAGGACTTATGCACGGGTAGCCAGAAACCGGGTTGTTTCACCAAAAAATATCAATCAAACATCCTTAACATAGGAAATGCTGTCGCGAATATTGTGAAAGCCGACTGATTCGTAAAGACGCAATGCACCGGAGGAATTTTCAGCATCGACGCCGACAATAGCAGTAGCAACACCGGCAGCTTTCAGTCGATGCAAACCAGCGAGCAACATCGCTCGTCCCAATCCCCTTTTGCGGAAGCCGCGCCTAGTGCCGAGACAAGCAATCCAGCCTTCATTGCGCCCGGTACGATCGCACTCATCGACACTAATTTCGCAGTAACAAAAAGCGACAAAAGTGCCGTCATCAGCAACAGCAATCAAGTCTAAATCATTTCTGTAATCGGGTTTAGCTAACTCGTGCTTAAATTTATCCACCGTTAAATCGTGATGATTCCAGTGATCGATAAACGACTGGTTGAACATTTCTACCCAAGCTGCCGCATCCTGTTCGCCGGGGAACTGACGCAGGGCGAAACCTTTGGGGAAGTGCGGTTCTGGGATCGGTTCAGAGAGCGATCGCGCCATTCGGCAAAAATAGCGATCGACCTTAAAACCGCAACTTGTCAGCACAGAAATGCGATCGCAATCCTCAGCGCGCGCGTAAGTTCGCAGCTTCACGCG
This sequence comes from Microcoleus sp. K4-B3, assembly GCF_036704615.1. NCBI lineage: Bacteria > Bacillati > Cyanobacteriota > Cyanophyceae > Oscillatoriales > Microcoleaceae > Microcoleus > Microcoleus sp. K4-B3. The sequence continues at coordinate 23,189 of NZ_JAUBSF010000054.1, read as the reverse complement.
CCCGCCCCGCATCGCAGACACCTCGCGCATCCGCACTTCACCCCAGGCGATCGCGGCTGCTTCCACATCGCCTCCGCGCGCGTCGGGGTGGACGCGAAACCACAGCCAACCGTCAATTACTTCGCCCGGTTCAGAAACCGACAACTGAGCAAAACAGATTAATTTTCCCTCCGCATCTTCCCAAAGGCGGATATCGCGGGCTTTGTCTAGAAATGGCGCGTTAAATTCTTGTTGTAGTTCCGAGATGGAAGTACCTTCATCGAGCCGATCGACTTCTTCGCAAGTATTTATTAAATGGGCGATCGCAGCTAAATCGCGATCGCCCCCATAGCAGCGCGCCGAGAGACTTGCCATCATAGCTAATCACCATTTCCTGTTGTTATTCAGTTGAAAAATAGCTTGGGCGATCGCACTTTTCTTGATCGACTCGGCCCAAAGGTCGATCGGCATTAAAAATCCGACAACGCTAACACTCACAGTAATCCAACCGCTACCGCCATTGGCTGCTATCGTGAGCGCAAAATGGGCGAAAAACTATATACTAGAGACAGTTTAAAGCCTCAAAGCCTTGTGAGTAGTATGTTATTTGGGATGGGAGTAGAAGGACTTGAACCTTCGACCTTGAGATTAAGAGTCACCTGCTCTAACCAACTGAGCTATACTCCCGCATCTGAGCTAGTATAACACAACCGTTCTGAAAAATCAACTTTTTTTGTAAAAATTTGTGGCGATCGCCCCAATCACCCGAAAAGCCGCTCAACGGATACGCGAATGTCGGGAAATGCCAGCGGTATAACCGTTCCCGCCTCGATCTTTTGCTCTGTAGCGTACTCGCCATTCTGAGGATAGCGAAACACGATCGTTTGCTTAGCAGATAAATTTAAAACCCAATATTCTTGAATTTCTGCCGAGGCATAAATGGCGGCTTTCAACTCTAAATCCTTCTTCAAGCTAGTTTGAGCAACTTCTACAATCCAAAAGATATCTTGAGGTTCGGGATGGCGATCGTTGTAAGCAGACTCCGGCAATCGCACGATCGCAATATCTGGTTCTGGTTCAGAGTCTGATAGCGTAATCGGCCCGTTGAAGCGGACATCAGCTTTACCTGCGAGTAGTTCTTCGAGGTATTTAGTACCTCGTTTGGTTGTGTTGTAATGAATTGGGGTTTCTGGACTCATCTGGCAAACTTCACCGGCTAGCAACTCCACACGGCGATCGCGTAGAATCCCTGCTTCAATCATGCGGTGATAGTCGCCCACAGACCATTTAGCTAGCGTTTTCATTGCAGAATCGACGCATTTTCTTAAAAGAACAACTTTATTTTACACGATCGCCCTTATTCAATACTCCGGACAGTTTTTGGAACGATACTACAAGCTTACGCGGGGCAAGGAGCATAAAAAAGTCGAATTAAATGTAAGTCAGGGGTGGAGCTGACATTGATTTAATTATCCACAGGGGCTGCGAAGTCTTAGAACATAAGCCATTGGGCCCTATAAAAACTGTCCGGACTATTGCTTATTCAATACCTAATTAAAATGCGAGCGCTCTGATTCTGACTTGAATGCAAGCGCGATCGACCTCAAGCACCTCCCCAGAGTTGTGCAAAACCTGTGGCCGACTATCCAACCAAATCTGATACTTGGCCATCTCCAATCTAGACAATTCGCTTAACTCCATCTTGGCGCTCTACTGCATCCACACTGAAAAACTTGCTGTGAATTAATGAGTAAGGTGGACTTTTGCCCACCTTACTGATTCTAATTGCTTCCGAAAGCGTCTACTTCAGAATTCGGGAAACCACACCGGCGCCCACAGTACGATTACCTTCGCGGATGGCAAAACGCATATTTTGTTCGATCGCGATCGGCTGCAACAACTTCACAGTCATATTCACCCGATCGCCCGGAATTACCATGTTAATCTCGCTGCCGTCATCAGCCGTAAAAGATGCGATCGTACCTGTAACATCCGTTGTCCGCACGAATTCGTGACACAAAGATATGGCGGGGCGGGTTTATGAATTTGTTGGCTTTGAATTTCAGAATACTGGTGAACCCGCCCCTACAATATATGGAACGTAAACTAGGCTTGATGGTTCACGGGATAAATAGCCGACCAACCCCCATGTATTGCTCGATATCGAGCGCAATCTCAACTATTCTATCGGCACATTGATTTCGATAATCGCGATCGTCGATTCTATCAACATTTCCGATTGTCAGCACGGGAAATGAATCGGGCGTGTTTTCTTCACGAAGCACCTGTTCTAGGGAGTCTTCTCCTTTCATAGTTCGATTTGCGGTCAGCAAAATCATCTGGTTTTCTTGGGCAAATCGCCAGACAATGCGATCGTCACTATCAACTGATAGCCCAACTTCTTCAAAGGTAACAAAGCGGATAGGTAAGAGAGCAAGCCAGCCCTGATTGGCAATATTTCCTAAGAGAATAACGGCGTGTCCCTCAAGATTGTGGTCTATCAAAAAACTCAGGCGTTTGATGCGTGCCTTGCTTTCTGTGCTTGGAGTTTTGCCCAGAGAGCTTCTGTACCTGGTTTCGGTGGCAGTTGAGCGATGCGAGCAAAATGTTCGCGATTTCGCTCTTCCCAATACTGTCGATTTTCCTCTGCTATTTGCAAAACTTCTTGATACTCTGCCTCGACTTGAGCGCGATTTGCTTCAATGTAAGAAAGGGCGACATTGACTTGTTCGTCAGTGAGACAAAGCTTTTCACGGATCAATTTTGGCGGATAACTGGCGGTGACATAATCCATCACGTCGTATAGGGTAATGCGCGTACCTCCGATCGTCAGTCCGCGTCCTGTTCGGATAATGCTTGTTTGAGTGCTTGGTGTCGAATTCATAATCGTAATTTGTGGGCGATCGCTTTTATAATACCTTATAAAATAAGGAGTCTGTTGCAGTAAAATCTTACAATGATTTACATCGCTTCTTATCAGCCGAGCGCAGATTTAATCCTATTTTGAGCGAGTGAGCGAGCAAAACATCAAAGATATCTCGATAATTTCTGCAATTAGCCAATTGAATAGGGGTACAGCCCCGTTGATTTTGTGGATTCACCATTGCTCCCGAAGCTAACAGCGATCGTACAATCTTTAAATGACCGAGTAAAACAGCTTTGTGTAAGGGTGTATCTCCGTTATTATCTCTAGCATTGACATATGCTCCTGAAATTAAGAGGAGTTGCGCAATTTCCAAATGTCCCTCTAGAGCTGCTTTGTGTAAAGCTGTATTTTCGCTATAGTCTTTAGCATTGACATCAACTCCACAAGTGATTAGAAGTTCTACAACGGGTTTATGTCCCTGTTCAGCAGCATAGTGAATTGCTTTTTTGCTAATTGTTCCTCCTTGAGAAAGTAAAAACTCAATAAGATTTTTTCGTCCTCCAGCAGCGGCTCGATCGATAAGATTTCCATTCCAGCTATGAGGACTTCCTTCTACGGAAAGTCCGCGTTGTAGCAATAGCTGTACAACATCTTGGTGTCCGTTATCTACTGCTAAATCTAAGACTCCATCACCCCAATCTGTAACGACATCTATATTAGCTCCATTATAGATTAATAGCCGCACCATTTCCACAAAACCCCAATTGGAAGCAATGCTTAAGGCATAATAACCCTGAGCGCATTCATAATTCACATTGGCACCGCATTCAATCAGTAGTTTAGCTACCTCAAGCTGGTTATTTGCTGCTGCGAAGAACAACAAAGTATGACCGTTAGATTCTCTTACTATACGAGCATTTGGATCTCCCCCTTGTTCGAGATAAAGCTTAACATCCTGGATATTACCGAGCGCAGCAGAAACGTGCGTGTTAATAACCGCACCTTTAGAAAAAAGTAGTTCTACAATTTCTCGATGTCCCCTAGAAGCGGCAACCTGAATGGGTGTTTCGTTAAGAGAGTTGACTGTATTGATATTTGCTTCAGCAGCAATAAGTGCTTCAACTATCTCGAATTGATTGTACCAAGCTGCGGCGTGTAAAGGAGTGTTTATAGATCCACAACTGCACCGGAAATTTACATCAGCACCAGAGTCTATCAGCAATTTTGCTAATTCTATATTTTTATAGTGGATAGATAAGTGTAGAGGTGTATAGTTACTTCTGTCTGGTGCGTTAACGTCTGCGCCCCTAGCAATTAATATTTCAGCCATCCTGAATGATTTTATCATAATTGCTTGGTGTAGAGGGCTGCTATCTAAGCAACTTTCATCTCGGAAATTTATATAGTCACCTCGCTCTAGGAGAGCAATAACTCTCTCAAAATCCTGATAGCGAACTGCTTGACATAATTCCTCACTCATTGTATTTTTTGATTAAATTCAATTATTTATTAAACACGGTCGCAATGTTTGACTGTATTCACAATCCTAACTATTTTCGCAATAAACTCAGTGAAATTGTTGCTTTCTTTTGAGATAAGTTTTTCAAAAAAGCCATAAACTAAGTATTTTTTTTGAGCAGTTCCACTGCGAATTCAAAATCATCAATTGGCGCGAGGGCAAACATTTTGCCGTCAGGCTGGCGCAAAACAACTGCTTCGCCTTTTGCTAGGGCGAGCGCCTCATCTAGTGTCTGCCCGCTTTCTAACTCAATAATCTTCATAACGGGAATTTCATAATTTAAATTACTCTCATACTAACTCAAACATAATCGTAAAAATTAGTAAGGGGGGCAAAAGCCCACCTTACTGATTTTAGCCGATCGCCCTTTTGCCTACTTGAGAATCTTGGAGACGACACCGGCGCCGACAGTGCGATTACCTTCGCGGATGGCAAAACGCATATTTTGTTCGATCGCGATCGGCTGCAACAACTTAACAGTCATATTAACCCGATCGCCCGGAACTACCATGTTGATCGCGGTCCCGTCATCAGCGGTAAAAGATGCGATCGTACCTGTAACATCCGTTGTCCGCACGAAGAATTGAGGGCGATATCTCGCAAAGAAAGGAGTTCGGCGGCCGCCTTCTTTTTCCGACAGCACGTAAACCTCAGAATCGAATTCAGTGTGAGGTTGAATAGAACCGGGTTTAGCAAGCACCATACCCCGTTCTATTTCGTCTTTTTGGATGCCGCGAAGCAACAAACCGACATTATCTCCAGCCATTCCTTCATCCAGAATTTGCTGGAACATTTCAACACCGATCACAGTTATCGTGCGAGTGTTGTGGATTCCCACCAATTCCACAGTATCGCCGACTTTGATTTTACCCCGCTCGATTTTGCCCGTGGCGACAGTTCCCCGACCTTTGATCGAGAACACATCTTCAACAGCCATCAGAAAAGGTTTGTCAATATCGCGATCGGGCGTAGAAATCCAGTCATCTACCGCATCCATCAAATTGTAAATGCCATCAACCCACTCATCCTCGCCGCGGTGTATTTTCGGATTAGCAGTCATCTTTTCCAGCGCTTTCAGTGCCGAACCTGCGATAATTGGAATATCATCGCCCGGGAAACCGTAAGAACTGAGAAGTTCGCGAATTTCTAACTCGACTAACTCCAAAATTTCCGCATCGTCCACCATATCTTTCTTATTCAAAAAGACAACTAACTTCGGCACTCCCACTTGCCGCGCTAACAAGATATGTTCGCGAGTTTGAGGCATCGAGCCATCTGCAGCCGACACGACGAGGATTGCACCATCCATTTGAGCGGCACCCACGATCATGTTTTTCACGTAATCAGCGTGACCCGGACAATCAACGTGAGCGTAATGGCGATCGCCAGTTTCATACTCAACGTGAGCCGTATTAATCGTGATTCCCCGCTGTTTTTCTTCCGGTGCAGCATCGATTTCATCGTACTTTTTAGCCTTGGCCCGACCCTGTGCAGCCAGCGTCATTGTGATCGCCGCTGTTAGGGTTGTTTTGCCGTGGTCAACGTGACCGATAGTACCGACATTGACGTGGGGTTTGTTCCGTTCAAATTTAGTGCGTGACATTACATTTTATTCTCCTCTGAGAGTTGTTTTTGGTTTCTAATCATGAGTTTTTAGTCCTTAGCCTGTTATTAATGACTAATGAATGATGACTAATGATTAAAAAGGAAAGTGGAGGAGTCGAACCTCTACAGTTGTCGCTGTACGCTGGTATTCCAAACCAGTTGCCGTCCACACAGCCGCACTTTCCAAGTTTTGGGATTTTTAACCGCAGATAATTGCAGATAACGCAGATGAACGCAGATAAATGCAGCAGATCCCATGCAACAATATGCCCTTCAATCTAAAATCTAAAATCTCACAGATATCCCTCAATCTAAAATCTAAAATCTAAAATCGATTGAGTGGGTGGTATAGGAGTTGAACCTATCTGGTACCGGTTAAAAGCCGGGTGCATAACCGCTTTGCTAACCACCCATAAAATCTCAACGGAAGCTGGAGGAATTGAACCCCTACAGTTAACTGCACTCTTGTTTTCAAAACAAGTCGCCGTCCCTGCGGCAGCAGCTTCCATGTAAAAATTTTGATTGATTTGGACTTATGTACGGGAGGCCATAAACCGGGTTTTTTAGGAACATATTTCCTTGTAGCCCGCCAATTAGGTAAAAACCTGGTTTCTTTGGGAGGCGTGCGTAAGTCCTAATCAAAAATCTCAAATCTCAAATCAAAAAATCGTCCGCAAAATGCAAACAAAAGTCACAGCAACTCGCGATCGGTACTCCGAAAGAGGATAAGCTGGTGTCAACTAAACATGACTGCTTGAAATGGCTGACAAAGAAGAGAATGCTGTGATTAAAGTCACAGTTCCCAAGCGTTTGCACGAAAAATTGAGAAAAATCTCCCAGCAGACTGGAGTTCCCATGTCCACTCTGCTAGTCATGGCGGCCGTCAAGGAATACAACCTCGTGGACGAACCAGAGTTTGAGTAACTTAAAGGGTACTTATAGTACCCTTTAAGGGTACTATAAGGATATTTCTGGAATATTCAACCCAGGAGGTTTGCGTGTGACTCAAGATGAACTCGAAGCCCTTGTCGATGAACTCGGCTTAGTATCAGTCGTCAGCCTGCTGGCAAATATCGGCCATAACAAAGCTCGACAAACCTTGTTGCTGAAGGGAAAAGGGGCTAATCCTTATACCGCTTGGAACTGCAATGGCTTCTTGCTGAGGCAGTTGATGACCAGACTGCGGCCAACCGGCAGCTATGACCCCGATTTAGACCTCAAGGGCAACTGAGGTTTAACTCGTGCAAGTGCTTGACACTCCCCGCCCTATAAGTGCGGGGATTCTTTTTTATTAAAAACTTTATATCCTGTAAGCTTTTGGCTATATCCTGATTTACCCTCAAGTGCTAAAATTTTGAATGTGTATTTTTGTTGACTGATGTAAATCTACGAGCAAAGGGATACGGCTTCCGTCCACCATCTGATTAACAATACGGTTAATAAAATTGACAGGATTAACAATCAAAATCATCTGCAACGTAAGTAAAAATCCCTTTGCCACAGCCAAATTGACGAGGTTTGAGAACAGCAGTCTTTTCGGGTGACTTTTCTTTCAGTTTTTGGATTTCGTTTAAAAGTTGAATATCCTTTAATAACAAAATCCACTGAATCAATTCTAATTTGAGAACTTGAATGCTCATGGCTTCTATGTTGAATGACTAGCAAATCTAGACTTATTATAAACCAATCCATCCACCGAGGAGGTACTGCCCCTCCTATCGCCGCGTTATCAGCACGGTGTCTCACTTTTCGACTTCCGGTGGTTAAAAGGAAGATGAAGGAATCGAACCCTTACAGTTACCTGTACCCCAGTTTTCAAGACTGGTTGCCAACCGTTTAGCGGCATCTTCCAAGGGGTATCCGACGGGACTCGAACCCGCTAATAACTAGCTTCACAGGCTAGCGTCTCGACCGCTTCGACTTCAGACACCGGAAGTGGAGTCAAGGAGAATCGAACTCCTGGCCTCTTGCGTGCAAAGCAAGCGCTCTACCAATTGAGCTATGACCCCGCGTAAAAGATTCACCTGTAGAGTAAATCTAAAATCTAAAATCTAAAATCTAAAATCGAATGACCGCGCATAAAAGATTCACCTGTGGAGTAAATCTAAAATCTAAAATCTAAAATCTAAAATTGGTGTGGTGGATTGCGATCGGATTTGAACCGATATCTTTCTAACAGCCAGTTAGATGCTTTACCAATTAAGCTACGAACCCCAGACAGCAGGAGCGGTAGGACTTGAACCCACAACATTCGAGGTAGAAGCTCGACACTCTATCCAGTTGAGTTACGCTCCCATGTTTTTTGTTAATGCGCGATCGCACTTTCCGTGCAAGTTATCAGAGCATTGCGTTTTCTCAGTTACTAGAGGGACTCCGCCGGTGAGTTATTACACACTCTTTAAAGGATGGCTACCTTTAAGCCAACCTGCCGGGTTCATCGCACTCCCCGTTCTCAAACGCCCGCTGATTTTGACAGCGTTACCTTTCCTCTCGTACTAAAGTATGTAGGCTCCAAAGATTGGGACACGCAAAGGGCGATCGATCTTAATATAAAAAATTATCCATTCAATGGAATCAACCTCCTTAAATTAAAGCAAAAACAACGAGAGTGGCAGGACTCGAACCCACAACATCCGCGTCCGAAGCGCGGCGCTCTATCCATTGAGCTACACTCCCATAAATTAGTAGTCCTGGCAGGATATTACCCCGCGTCTGCTTGTAAGGCAAACGCTCTACCATCGAAGCTCAGGACTACAAAAGCGGATGATGGGACTCGAACCCATGCGCTGAGAATGGCATACTCAGATGCTAGCCTTTACATCACACCCGCAAACCGATTTGAGATTTGAAATTTGAGATTTTGGATTTAACAAACTTCTTGTTTAGCCAAGCGGATAACGGGACTCGAACCCGTATCGCGAGTTTGGAAGACTCAGATGCTACCGTTGCACCATATCCGCACTTCAATTAGTTTTACAGATTGCAACTATTAAATCTCAACATACAGCCTCTACAAAATTGTCAAGTAAGTTTGCGTTGGACTGATGGGTAAAATTATTAACCGCTGATTTTTCAAATCTAATTCAATTCCCAACGCTTCCAGAGGAATCACGCCTAATAGAGGATTCATACCTCCCGGCAATTCCAAACACTCAAACGTTCCTTCGCGTCCTACCAAAGAAATTTTAGCATCCTGAAAAATTCTGGCTTTCCCAATACCATTAGCCGTCTCTACATCCACTTCTTTGAGCAGCGACAAACCGAGTTGGGCAATAATCTGCGGTGGTAAGCAAAGAGTGGTTGCCCCTGTATCAACTAGCACATTATCCAGAGTCACGGAACGTACTTGTTCGGGAGGGATAATCCCGCGTTCTACTTCGGCCTGGTCGATCCGGTTAGTCACGGTCAGTGCGGTAATAATTTTTCCCATTGAGGTGTTGTCAGTTGTTAGCATAGTTTAACCTTGAACTACTCTACCTCGATTATGGCAAATTTTTGGAAAGTCGTGTAAGTTTTAGTTGCCGGAAATAAATCTACTCTGGAATTCTGCCAATATTTTTGCTTGTTCAGAAGAGTCAAGTATAGAAAATAAGATGCTTTTTACTCTTCCCCTAAATTGACCATTTGGCAACAATAAGTCTGCAAACATTTGGGCAACCATTGCTGGATTATTTTTAAATACACCACATCCCCAAGCTCCCAAAACTATAGCGTCGCAGCCATTAGAAATAGCTAGGCTTAACAATTTTGCACCGCGTTCATACAGAACTTCGCATATTTTTTCAGCATCCTGGGATTGTTTTCTCCAAACTTCACCAGCATTAGGAGCTGGACTTGTGATGAAATCAACAAGATAAGGTGTTTCTAATAGCGTTCCATCATCTTTTCTGAAAACTGGACAATCAGGTGAATATAGCATCCTATCTGAGTACAGGAGCGAATCATGAGAGCGATGAAATTCGTAGTGATCGCGACATTTCAAGATACTTTTGTAAAGAGCAGAACTGCGTGCTAAACTCTCTTCTTGAGCTTGTGCGCCTTTGAGAAATCCACCACCAGGATTTTTAGCAGAAGCAAAATTAAGGACTCCTATTTTTTGAAACAGTTGTCCTCTTGCCATACGTTCTGCTCCCATCAAAGTCGTCTCATTCCTCACTTCAAATTCAATGTTTGAGAATTGGGGAGTACCAGAAAGAACGCCTTGTTTGATCTTAGAAAGAGCGTCGGGTTCATAGCATTTTGTCTGTTCAACACAGTATGCTATTTTTTGAACAAGTTCAATGCGTTTACCTTCAGGAGAGCAATAGTAGCCTGCTTCAATAATTTTTAGTGTGTCTTGAGCGATCGCAATCCGTCTCATAATTTTTTCTCTGATTCCTTAGCAAAAAATTAACAGAAATAATATCTCTAGCGTAGTTACAAGCAGATGGCGAGATTTGAACTCGCAAGAAAGCTTTACAAGAGCCTCATGTTGCCAGTTACATCACACCTGCATTTTTGGTGGCGGGGGCAGGAGTTGAACCTGCTATTAAGAGGCTTATGAGACCTCCAAGCCTACCCAGGCTACTTCACCCGCGATGTCACCAAATACCCCTGACTGGCATCGAACCAGCACTAACTAGATCCTAAATCTAGCGCCTCTACCGATTGGGCTACAGGGGCAAAACCGATTTGAGATTTGAGATTTGAGATTGAATAAAACCTCATACCCCTGACAGGCCTCGAACCTGCAAAAAACACTCGTTCTGAGCGAGTGATGTTTTCCAATTACATCACAGGGGTAAAGTCGGGATGGTTGGATTTGAACCAACGACTCCATGCTCCCAAAGCATGGCTTCTGGCCGCTGAATTACATCCCGTTCATGCTCCTAGTGAGACTTGAACTCACACTCAAAATAAAACAGATTTTAAGTCTGCCGCGTCTGCCAATTCCGCCACAGGAGCAACTAGAAACTCAGTTGAAAATTTGGTACTCCTGGTGAGATTTGAACTCACACAACACAATTTTTGAAATTGCGGCCTCTGCCAATTGGGCTACAGGAGTACGAGCGATCTGCTTTGGTAATAGCAGAACTGGGAAGGCAGGGATCGAACCTGCATTTTTCCGCTTTCAAAGAGCGGTGCCATACCAATTAGGCGACTTCCCAATAACATTTACTCAACTTACTAAATATTTAGATATTTAATATTTTTTATTTCGGTTCCAATATCCTCTTGGCGGTTTCTGAATTCCATAAGTCTTACACCATTTTTCTATGGCCTTGCCACTGATACCAAACTCTTTTGCTAAGCAAGTGGTTGGTTTTTCCCAAAGCATTTTTTCTAGCTCCTCTTTAGAGGGACGCTCAACTTTTCTGGCTTTCATATGAGGAACTCTTTTGTTCTGGTGAGCTATGTAATTATTTGCTTCCGGCTCTTTGCGTTTACTTCCATAAGTTTCAGTTTGTCTGTGACAGTTAGGGCAAAGAAATCTCAGATTCTCTTGCCTATTATCTTGCCAATTTCCATTGATGTGATCGATGTCTAAAACTAAATTATTTCCTAACCATTCATTTTGCACCAAACATTTAGTATTTTCACATTTATACTCTCTCCCAATCTCCATTAATGCTCTTCTAAGTTGGAATGTTTGTGTTCTTTGCTTGCGCGAACTTAGAACCAAAATTTCTTGGCAAGGCTTTTTGGGATTAAGCCCTTTCAAACTTTGATTGGATTGTTTAAAGTGAGAGGTATCAATACCCAACTCTTTAATTCGCTTAGTTATGTGACCATGACTTCCACCACCTGCTATACCAAGTTGCCTTAAAACCCAACTGATAGAAAATGAATGTTTAACAGCTTCTTCCAAGATTTCTTTGGTGTATTTCATGAAAAGTGTAAAACTCAAGTAATTATTATTATAAATGAGCTCGGCACTATGCTTTACCAACTTTTTAACGTTGTGTAAAATGGCTGCCCCAGTAGGACTCGAACCTACAACCTAGCGGTTAACAACCGCTTGCTCTACCATTGAGCTATAAGGCAACGCAATCCCCCAAGTCAGTATCGAACTGACGACCTCTTGTTCTTCACACAAGCACTCTACCAACTGAGCTATCGGGGGAAATTTAAACGGAGAGGACAGGATTTGAACCTGCGTCGGTGTTACCCGATTCTGTTTAGCAAACAGGTGCCATAAGCCTCTCGGCCACCTCTCCGAGTGCGAGAACGGAGGGATTTGAACCCTCAATCTTCAGTTTTATTAACTGAGATGTTATCCGGCTACACCACGTTCTCAAAATTGCAACTGCGGATTAAATACAGTTACAAATGGGTCGGGCTGGAATTGAACCAGCAACGCTTTAAGCTACTGTTTTACAGACAGCTACCCACGCCAATAGGAGGGCCGACCCAGTTGGGAAGTGCTGACGGGAGTTGAACCCGCAATCACTTGGGTGAAAACCAAGCGGCTTAAACCATTTGCCTACAGCACTATAAATTGGCACAGGAACTGAGATTTGAACTCAGAATGCTGGTTTTGGAGACCAGAGTGTTGCCAGTTACACCATCCCTGCTTTTGGTTGCAGCGGCGGGATTTGAACCCGCATTGACCGAGGTATGAACTTGGCGCTTTACCATTAAGCTACGCTGCAATGTCACTTTCGCTTCGTTCCTTTTCAAAGTTAAAAAAATTAATTAAAAGACTGTTAGTTTAATCTTTTAATTTCTAATTTTTAATTTCTGATTTGGAACAGAGGTTAGGGCGGGATTTGAACCCGCGAAATTCGGTTTTGCAGACCGACGCCTTCAACCACTCGGCCACCTAACCTGGGAGTCCCGACGAGGTTTGCACTCGCAATCTTCTCCTTGAGGGGGAGACGGCTTGACTTTTGCCTACGGGACTTTGACGGGAGTAACGAGACTTGAACTCGCAACCTTTCGCTCGACAGGCGACTGCTCTGACCGGTTGAGCTATACCCCCGCGAAAATGAACAATATTCTGTCCTTGAATTACTCAAGTTGGGACGGGGTGGCGGTTGATTCCGCGTACGACAACCCGATCGGGCTATTGTTGCCGGAGTCTACACCGCCGATGTCCACAATTATGTGACACGATTAACTTCCTATTCGGTTTTCAAGGTTCATATTGCTCGTGGGGCAAGGCTTTGAAGCTCTTTCCTCTTCGCCATACATTTATACTACATAACATAATACAAGGCTGTCAAGGGGGTAATACAACTTTTTTTAAAATTGGGTTTTTTAAAGGGGTATCGATCGCTCCAACTAACCCTCTGTGTTCCCCCAAACCCTTATAAATCAAGAAATTGTGCGGCTAAACTGATGTGGTGGCGTAAGGTAAATCTGATGCTGAAACTGTACTACACTCCAATTTCTGTGAATTCTCGCCGTCGCGCGAGGTCGCACTTCTGGAAAATGCGATAATCAGCTTTTAAATATCAAATACTACAAATCACACCTTGTCTGAATTGCCCTTAACTCCCGTGCCCGCAACCCCAGAACCCGATCGCCCAAACCTCCCTCACTGGCTACACTCCTTGGATACCTGTCCGAGTACCAACAGTTGGGCGATCGCCCGCGCGGCCCAACTCCACCACGGAGATGCAGTATTTACCAAGCGACAAACCAGCGGGCGCGGCCAACACGGGCGCACCTGGCACGCCCCAACCGGTGTCTTAACTGTTAGTTTTGTTCTCGACAACCTCAACCCCACTCTGTTGCCCGGGCTCAGTTTAGCAGCGGGTTTAGCTGTGATTTACGCGATCGAAGATTTGGTTCCCGACTGTCGCGATATGCTGCGCCTGAAATGGCCAAACGATGTCTGGATCGATCGCCACAAATTAGCCGGAATTCTCTGCGAAGCTACGAACGGCAATGCTTTGGGTACAACTCGCGCCGTTGTGGGAATTGGACTCAACCGCTGCGTAGATTTCGCGGCTGCGGGATTGGATGAAAGGGCGATCGGCAATGCGGTAAGCTTGCATTCTATTGCTAGTACAGTACCAGATGAACTGTGTTTGGTAGATCGACTGCGGCACTATTTACTCGAACTAGCCGATATGTTTTCTACCACAGACAAGCCAGCCTCCAAGTCCGGTTTAGCGCTACTTTTGCCGGAATTGCGCCGCCGCGATGCGTTGATTGGCTGCCCGGTGGCGATCGAACTTTCCTCAGAAACCATCTGCGGAGAAGCAGCGGGCATTGATGGATGCGGCCGCTTGCTAATATGCTTGGCGGGCGATCGAATACAAGCCTTTACCTCCGGCCGAGTTCGATTAATTTAAGAGGAAGAAGGAAGTTCGGCAACGGATGTAACGGATGTCAGTCCGAAGGAAGAAGGAAGAAAGGAAATGCAGTCAGAGCAATATTTTCAGCGAACAAAAATGTCCTAACCTTCTTGCCACTTACTATAAATTAAGAGAAAAAAGTCATTAGTCATTAGTCATTAGGGAAAATTCCCAATTAACAATGCCCGATGCCCGATGCCCGATGCCCGATGCCCGATGCCCTATTCCCTATTTTAATTTACCACCTCAAATATTACTAATCTGCTCAGCCACAGCGGTTGATTTGCCTCCACACCTTCGGGACGACCCTTAGTAGAAGCAACTTGTATTCTGTTGCCATTTATCCCTTGTTTAACCAAAATACCTTTCACATTTGTCGCCCTTTCCAGTGCCAAATTTTGATTTTCGACCGGAGTGCTTTTAAAATCGCTGTAGCCAATTATCCTTAAATTCTTCGTGCTATTTCCCTCCATATATTCCTTGACTTTGCTAAGCTTTTGTGCTACGTCTTTCGGCGGCAAAATTGCAGAACCAGTAGCGAAATAAACGCGAACTGCCATTATTTTTGCCGGCGGTTGACTTCCTATTATTACTGTATTTGTTACAGACTTCACCCCCGGAATTTTCTCAAAAGCTTGAGTTATTTTCTGAGCATCTGGCACTTTGCTCACACTGCCTGCAACGGCCACTTTTCCCTCTGCATAGCGAGCCGAGATATCAATGCTTTCTACTTTATTCAAAAGAGCTGCCGTCCGCTTGACATCGGCTTCGACTAAAACCGGATCTGGAGGTACTTCAACAGCTATAATTTTATTTTGAATTCCTAATTTTGGAGCCGCTTGCTGAGCGATTTTTTCCGCTTTCAATCGCAGCTTTTGATTCGGCACTCGTCCAGAAATCTCCAATATTTTATCTTTAACATCTGCCGCGAGGCGATAAACCGATAACTCCGGAGCAGATTGTAAAGCTAAATTCGTATCTGCTTCTAAGCTCGCTTCAACTCCGCTGCGGTATTGATGAATTCCCCAAGGTACACCAATTACACCTAACGCTGCCAAACAGATAATTGGTAAAATTGGAAATTGAGGAGATTTAACTTTTACCTCTGTATCTATTAATTTTTGCAAGTAGGAGTTTACTTCTGCCGGCACAGTGGCTGGATCGCCGTTAAATGACTGGATTTGAACCCCGTATTCTTGAACAATCTTTTTGAATATTGATCGCATTTTGTACTTAAACCACTGACGAGTTTCTCCTTGCATCACTACTGCTAGATAACACGAACCCGCTACTTCCAATACGATCGTAGATGTGCCGTATTCTATAGCATCTATCTCTGCAATATTTCCCGACTGAGATATGCAATCGTTGACAAAAGCCCGAATAGCAGTCAGCATCCCCGCTACCATGTCTGATTCTAGCTGTTCGCGTTCAGACTGCTGCACTGCTGAAATTACTAAGCCCGATTTTGCTTGAATTAAAAAGACAGCTTTCACACTCAGTGGTGTTGTTTCTTTCATCAGCAATTCTGCTTCAGAAATTCCCTGCAATTTGGCTTTAATTTTGCGACTAATTCCCTCTGGGCTTAAAGATGATTCGAGTTTTTCATTAATCTCCCGCATCATCTCTGCGATGTATTTTAAAATCGTGCTGCCGATAATCGGATAAAGTGCATCCGACATTGCTTCTCGCTTGAGATGAATTTGCTGTTTGATAGCGGCGGCCATTTCCGGCGCGAGCGCCATTGCAATTTCATCGGGCGATTCACTGATTCTGTGGCTAATTCCTACAGGAAGAGCGGGCGATATGGCTACTCCCATAGATTGCCTGTTTTCTCTGGTTTTGGTATTAATTACTTCATCAATTATCGGAGCTATGGTATCGGCAAATGATTTTTTTGACTCATTAATTGTTTGAATCATCATTTCGGGAAAGATGATTTTAATTCTGGCGAGTAATTCTTCCCGATTGCCTCCCCATTCAGCATCAGTAATTTTGCGATCGAGTTCCCCTACTTTATCGTTGAGTCTGTAATTATAACCTACAACTTCATCTAACAATGGTAAAATAGATTCGAGCACCGACTTTTTTAGTTGGGCGTGATGGCTAACCATCAGCTCATCAATCAAAGGTTTCAGTAAATCTGTAAACAAGTCTGTCGATTCATAAATCCGGTGTTCTATCGCCACAATCTGTTGTTCGATCTTCCCGAGTCTTTGATCGATCCTTTTATTCTGAATGATTGCATCAACAGCCGGGGCGATCGCAGATTCTATCTCTAGCTTTGCTTCGCCGATGTTTCGGGACAGCATCTCTACAATCACTGGCATTATTCTTGCCATCAAGCCTTCTATTTCGGCTAAAACTTGCTGCTGAACTGCGACAATCTTACTGTCATTATTTAATATTTGTGCTGCAATACCGCTGTTTTGAATAGCCCTGTTGACAGCCGGCGCGATCGCCTCTCTCACCTCTAACTTTGTCTCGTCGATTTTCCGGTTCAGCGACTCAATCATTAACGGCATCAACCTTGCCATTATTTCTTCCGGCTGAGACTTTTGCTGTCGCTGAAGATTATTTAGTCTACTTTCTACCTCGCTCAATTTTCCTTGAACTTCTCTTTGAAGAATTGCTGATTCTATCAAAGGTTCGATCGCCGCTGCTACCTCTAATTTTGATTCATCAATTTTCCGGTTCAGCAAATCAGTTATTGCTGGCATTAGCATCGCCATTATCTCTTCTGGCTTCTGAATGGGCGACTGTTGCGTAGCCAGCCGGCGCTCGATGATACTCAATACTTTTTCTTCTATTTCTACCCAAGCTATTCTTACCTGTACAGAGGGTGCGACACTTGCTATAACCTCTAACTTCAATTCACTAATTTTCCGGTTCAGCAACTCGCTAACTACCGGTACTAGCTGCTTGATTAAATCTTGTGGTTGCTGCTGGTAACGCTGCTGAATATTCGCAACTCTATCTTCAATTCTTACTACGTGTTTTTCAAGTCCGTTTTGATTGTAAATTACTTGATTGACTGTCGGTGCGATCGCCGAAGCTACTTCTAACTTAGACTCCTCTAGCTTGCGGTTGAGCAGCTCGCCCACCACCGGTATCAGCCGTTGCATTAACTGTTCTGCATTCGGCAGTTGCTGCTGGTTGAATTTAGCAATTTGATTTTCCAAATCCGCTAATTTCGTCGGCAATTCGAGTCCATTAATTTTATTATTGCTCGCGAGTTCGATCGCCTTTTTGAATTCAGACTTCAACCCCTCTAACTCTTCTCTCACTAACTCAGGAACTAACGGTCTCAGTAAATTCATCAACTCTTGGGGTTCAGACATGAGCTGCTCAAAATTTTCTAACCTTTGTTCCACGCTCAAAACATTACTGTAAAATTCCGGTAAATCTCTTTCAAACAGCAGTTGCTGCAACCGCTTAAACTCCTCCACTGCTTGTTCTAATTCTTCCTCCGACGGTCTATAATTTTTTTCTACATTCGCGATTATAGATAAATCAGGTTTTTCATTATTTTTTTCTTCTCTTTGAGAGGGCATCTCTTCATTGTCAGTTAATACTTCGGGTACAATAGGCGGTGATTCGATCCGAAAAGACAATTGGTTGCGCCGATTTTCCTCATCCTCAAATCGCTGAACAGACTTTTCCGAAAGCGGTAATTTCAGCTCGCTTGGTTCTTTTTTTGATTTTTTTAATAACTGAAATTCAGTCAGTATGGTTAGCAATTCCTGAAGTTGCTCTCCTGCTTGAGAACTTGCCATAGTTGCATCAGAAACCTCTTTTTCTGACTGATATATTTTGCCTGAATTATCATTAGATGGTGTCATACTGCGCTACCCAAACGTGATTTTAATCTACCGAAGGAAATTATCAGCTTGCTTGCCGCCTCACCCCAGCGAAAATCAATAGGAATGACACAATTTTTCCAAGCGTCAGGCGTACTAAAGCTCTCGCCCTATTTTAACTGCTGTTCTGCGACTAGCCAACAGAGCCGCCAACTGCAATGCTGCCTTCATGCTGGAGGCATCTGCAATCCCTTGACCTACAATATCAAAAGCTGTGCCGTGATCCGGAGATGTGCGGACAAAAGGCAAGCCAATTGTAGTGTTGACAGCTTTGTCGAAAGCCATCAATTTTACTGGAATCAACCCCTGGTCGTGGTACATGGCCAAGTAACCGTCGTGAGCTTCTGTGGCTAGACCGTACCAAACTTTAGCCGGTTTTACCCACAGGGTATCGGGGGGGACTGGCCCGTCTAACTGCACTTGAGGAAAGCGATCGCGCTGCGTTTCCAACCAAGGTATCATCCAGTCTTGCTCTTCATTTCCCAGTTTGCCATTTTCGCCGCTGTGAGGATTTAAGCCAGAAATCGCTATTTTCGGTCTTTCCAGCCCAAAATCTTCCCGCAAACAGTCTATCAGTAATTCTAGTTTTTCACTCAGCAATTCTGGACTCAAAGCATCGGGGACTTGACGCAGAGAAATATGTGTGGTAGCGAGTAAAGTGACGAGCGTCCAGCCGCTGTGGGGAGATGTGGCGGCAAACAGCATTCCGAACCGCTGCGATTTCGCCCTTTCTGCGAGGAGTTCTGTTTGTCCGGGATAATTGTAACCGGCCGCCTGCCAGCAAGTTTTAGAAATCGGGCCGGTTACGATGGCGGAGAATTCGCCGGCGAGGGTACGGGCGATCGCGCTTTCCATGTAAGCAAAGCTAGCCGCCCCGCTAGCTGCACTCCCGACACCGGGGACAATTTCGCCCCACTTGCTGTCTGGTTCGATATCAATAATGTTTAATGTTTCGGGATTTGCCGCTGCTGCTGCTGGATTGCTCGATCGCAACTTATCGTAAGTTTGCTGCAAAACTATCCTAGAGCCTAGAACCGTCGCCCTCAAAGCAGCAGCGGGATCTGCCAAAGCCTTGAGAATCACTTCCGGGCCAATTCCCGCCGGATCTCCCAGAGTTACAGCTAGTTTTGCTTCCCGATCGAGACTCAAGGCAGTTCTCTCCAACAAAATACAGGAATTTGGGCACTGAAATTTTAGCATTCATGTAGCTAGTAGCCCCAAATTATATTATCTTTATTTAATGCGATCGCCCAATTGGACATATCAAATCGTCAAGAACCTCAGCCTAAAGGCATGAGGCTTGAAAGAGAAATCTAACAAGCCATCTTGATCCGCCTAAGTCTTAACTGACTACGTTTTTTGAGTCACGACACCGGGCGAATGCGAAGCTAGTTCCCTGCTCTGTCGCTAGTGGTTAAACAGTTCTAAGGTCACTGGAACAGTGCTGCTAGCCTAACAAGCTCACTAAACATTGGCAAAGCTAACTTTACCCCAGAAATGGGAGATTGAGGACAACCATATCCTCACGGGGGGGCAACCATACCCCCCTACCCCGCAAGGGGATTCAAATTAAATGTAAAGCCGTCCTGTAAGGACGGGGTTTTAGACCCGAGGAATTTTGATGAATCCTGAAATTTTCAATGCAGCCTTTTTGTCCTTTTCCCTAATTTTCGTGGGTATAGGTGGAGGCTTCCTCCTGCTCAAATTGCAAGGCGGCGAAGAATAAGTTTTTTTCAACCAATTCAGAAGCCTTCTACCTTATGCCTTCTGCCTTCTAGATTCTGCCGAAAGCAAGCATTCTGCCGAATATCTCAAGCCTAATATGAGAAAATTTCAGGTTTTTGTTAAGTTTTTTATAAAAACTTAACAAAAACCTGATACCATCTTATAGAAAGTTTAAGATTCATAATTAATCCCTAGATGACTTTATTGATTTTAGGTGCCACCGGCACTCTCGGCCGCCAAATAGCCCGCCGCGCCCTAGACGAGGGCTACCAGGTGCGCTGTTTAGTCAGAAGTTACAGAAAAGCTGCATTTTTGAAAGAATGGGGCGCTGAACTCGTACCGGGGAACCTTTGCCAGCCAGACAGTCTGCCTCCGGCCCTAGAAGGCGTCAGTGCTATTATCGATGCAGCAACAGCCAGTGCTGCGGATTCTGTCAGCATCAAAAGAGTAGACTGGGACGGAAAAGTATCGCTGATTCAAGCAGCAGCAGCAGCAGGCATCAAGCGTTACATATTCTTTTCCTTTCTCGATGCCGAGAAATATCCCCAAGTCCCCTTGTTGGAAATCAAGCGCTGTACCGAATTGTTCTTAGCAGAATCCGGTCTAGACTATACAATCTTGAGACCTTGCGGCTTTTTACAAGGACTGCTGAGTCTGTATGCAATGCCGATTTTGGATAATCAGGCAGTCTGGCTGCCCAACAAGCCGTCAGCCCTTGCCTACATGAACACTCAGGACGTTGCTAAATTTGCCGTCCGGGCCCTTTCCGTTCCCGAAACCGAGAAAAAAAGCTTTCCGGTTGTGGGAAATCGCGCTTGGGATGCTGAAGAAATCGTGCGGTTGTGCGAACGGCTGTCTGGGAAGCAAGCCAAAATTACGCGCACCCCAGACGCCTTGTTGAAGGCTACTCGTCAATTTGCTAAGTTCTTTCAGTGGAGTTGGAACGTAGCTGACAGATTGGCTTTTTCAGAAGTTTTGGCAGCCGGAAAACCCTTGAAAGCTCCGATGGATGACGTTTACAGTGTCTTCGGAATCGACCCTAAAGAAACTACTACTTTGGAGTCTTATCTGGAAGAATACTTTAATCTGATTCTGAAGAAGCTCAAGGAAATAGAGTACGAGCAGCTTAAAACTAAAAAACGGAGTAAACAAAAAATGCCCTTTACATTTTAAAGTGCCGAAAGCTGGGATTATATACAACGACGTTAAACCTGTGGCTTGTCGTATCGCCGCAGAGTTGCAAGACAAGCTGACTGCCCGCGGCTGGGAGGTTTGCTCGGTTTCTGGTTCCGGAGGAATTCTGGGCTATTCTAGCCCCGATCGCCCCCTGTGCCACAACCCGATCGACCAACTCGTCCCCCCCGGTTTTGACAGCGACATGGAGTTTGCAGTGGTTTTGGGCGGCGACGGTACGGTGCTGTCGGCATTTCGCCAAGTTGCTCCCATCGGAGTGCCACTGCTGACTGTCAATACCGGTCACATGGGCTTTTTGACAGAAACTTACCTGAACTTGCTGCCGCAAGCTTTGGAAAAGGCGATCGCCGGAGAATACGAAATCGAAGAAAGGTCAATGCTGGCCGTGCGGCTGTTTCGAGAAAACGACTGCCTCTGGGAAGCCCTTTGTCTCAATGAAATGGTGCTGCACCGGGAACCGCTGACTTGTATGTGTCATTTTGAAGTGGCGATCGGCCAGCACGCCTCTATTGACATTGCCGCAGATGGAGTCATCATCGCGACTCCCACAGGATCGACAGCTTACGCCCTTTCTGCCGGTGGCCCTGTCATCATTCCCGGAGTGCCGGTGCTGCAGTTGCTGCCTATTTGCCCGCATTCCATGGCTTCGCGGGCTTTGGTGTTTTCCAACACCGAGCCGGTCAAGATTTTGCCGGCAAGTCCGAACCGCCTGGTAATGGTGGTAGACGGGAACGGCGGATGTTATGTTCTGCCGGAGGATTGGGTGCAAGTCGAGCGAGCTCCGTACCAAGCCCGGTTTATTCGGGTGCAATCTTTTGAGTTTTTCCACATTTTGCGGGAAAAATTGGGCTGGGGCTTGCCTCACATTGCTAAACCGAGTTCGGTTGAGTTGCCTTGATAGTTGTTGTTGACACTCCCCGACCTAAAACGGGGATTGTTGGCTCAACCAGTTGGCTTGCTCGTAGATATCATATCAAGTCCTAGCTGTAGGAAATCGCAAATCCCGTTCCCGTTTTTCACCGATTGAAGGGATTTTGATTTTTTTATCTATTGATAAATCGTAGAATAAAGCAGCAATTAGTGTTGGTAATGTAGGGCGAGATTTATCCAGCGGAATCCTTAATTCTCGATCGAGCTTCCGAATCATCTCCAAAGTCAGGCTGCGTTTACGAGATAACGGTATAGTTGGAGTGTCTTCATTTCTATTCACTCTGCTTAGGACGGATTTCAAATTCTGAACGTGCCCGGAAGAAACAGACATCAAACTCGAAGAAGAAATTAGCTTGCCCCAATATCAAAGGTACATTGGTTGCTTGTGTCCAGGCAAATGCCAGGTTAAGCGTTGGGAATGAACTAACTCGAGCATTAACAACGACTGCGCGGGCTTCAAATCGAGCCAAATTCCCAGCCAATACGACTGAGAGTGTCTCATTTTCCCAGACTAAGCCCAGTTGTAGCCCTAACTCGTAGGGCAAAACATTAACGCTTGCGCCTGTATCTAGTAAGCCCTCAGCGTTCAAGGATTGACCGTTCAGGCTGAGTGTCAATGGTAGATACGGCATTCGATCGACCATGCCAAAACTGCTGTCAATGATTTTGTAGGGAAATCACTGAGCGTCAATCATTCTGTTCTTGTTGTTTTGTCGTCAGAAGATTCATTAAAACATTGGCAGCCTCAGAGCAATTGTAAGGCGACCAGACCGGATACTCTCGATCGGCAACAAAAAAGTTTGTTGCATCTTCTTCTTTGACGAGTTCTGTTGCCAGAAACTGCATCAGCCGAAGCTTGTCAATTTTTGAAAGTTCCTGGATCTGTGACATTAGTTCAGCCAATGGCATTTGAGAATCTCCTCGTTCGAGGTTTGGCGAAAAGATTGGATCTACTAGCTTGTTGCATGGTGCGCGATCGAAGCGTGTCTATTTATTCTACCAAGTTTCTGTAGGTCAAGCTCTCGATCGAGCTTCCGAATCATCTCCAAGGTCAGGCAGCGTTTGCGAGATAACGATAAAGTTGTGTGGCGGCAGACAGGTTAGAGCACCCACCGATAACCTCTTTTCCGTCCGCACCAACGCAGTGTTAGCAGGGTAAGCTCATCTAATTTGGTATAAATTGTACTTGACAAAAAGGGCAATATATACGATTTGGCATTAGTGAT